>JAUWWH010000182.1 GCA_030617005.1 Candidatus Bathyarchaeota archaeon
CAATGCTAATCCTCAGCTTGTAAATGCTAGCTAGAGCCTCACACACTCGTCTAGTGTTTACACTACCCCTTTTTTTATTATATAATGCATATAACACCCTCAAGTATAGAAACAAAAGACTTTAGGATAAAATTAAAAGTATTAGTTAACTATCGCTTTGTTAAGACAATGATATAACTAGCTAGTCATAAGCACTTTTTAATAATAACTCTGTAAAGAGTTTTTCACAGGAAGATCTTCTTTTCAATAATTTAGAGTTTGGGGATTAGAAACTGAAGATGCAGTATTTGGATCCTTATTGCCGAAGAGGAATTAGTTTCCTCCTCGGACTTATACAATCGGAGAGTAAACAATAGATTAGTCTTTGTGTATAATAATTGATTCTCTCAGCTGGTTAACTCCGATAAAGCGCTCTATAGATACTCTCGTCTATTGGTCACAAGAAAGATTATTTACAAATCCATATTGTATCTCGATGGTTCCACATTCTCAGCTAGCTAGTGAAGAATATGATTAAAGATTTTAGTATAAAATAATTTTTTATAGTTAACTATCGCTTTGTTAAGACTAAAATGTAATCCCCAAACCCAAACTAACTAAAACTAAAAAGTTTTAAATATCAAAAACTTAAATTGAGTTGACAGGATAATGAGGTGATTCAATTGGCAGTAGCAGCTTATGCAGCATGGGTATTGGAGCGTACTAAAAAGGCACTCAAAGAAGCGGGAGCCACTTCTGAAGAGACTGCTAAAACATCCAAAGAACTCAAACTTGATGAAAAATGGCTGAAAATGAGTGCCAATACAATTATACCTTCTGGTGTCGTTGCAACAAAGGATGGAAGATATTATATAATTAGCTAAAACGAAAAGGAATAATGGCTTCATTACAAGATGGATAATTTAATTCCAAACACTATAAAAATTAATTCACGCCCAACCAACCTTTGTAGTTCTTTGAGATCTATAAAACAATGTATTTTTTCTTAGTTAACTATCACTTAGTCGCGATAGAAAATATGAGTCTTAATACACAATAACTTTATTATAAAAAGTGTGTTACCGGAAAATAGTTATCATTCTAATTGTTAAAGGAATAATTATGATTTTCTTAGGTGCAGGTGCTTCTGCTCCATTTGGTATCAATACGTCCAAAGAATTAACCAATCTAATACGGAGAAAAATTGAAACAAAGAACTCTGGTTTATTATCAGATATTGACAATTTCTACAAAGAGATAGAACCTGATTTTGAGACAATGCTTACCCAATTAACTGCGTATACTGATCCAACTCAAGTCGACCTTAACCATCAATCACTAAGTTTCGCCGGAATATATCCCGAGTACAAAGATGATTATTCGATTTTGATAGATGAGATGTATAAAGAAGTCTGTATAACATGTACTTCGTCATTTATTCAAGGAACCAGTAAATATTTAGAACCTGAAAAATTGGAAGAAGTATTTACAACAACTTATGATGCATTGTTTGGGATGCCTTTAAAGAAATTTGGAAGAAGAATCTTAGTCTTTTCTACTAATTATGATCCAAGTATTGAAATTTGGTGTCAGAAAAGGAATATGCAACTCATTGATGGTACTGCAAGTATTGAAAATCCAGAGATTAAGAGGGTTATACTTAGTGATGTACATATTAAGGCTGTGACAGGACAAACTGATACGAATGCAATTGGATTAGTTAGATTACATGGTTCAATATGGACTTATAACAGAAGTGGTGATAATGGATATTACAAATTCACCAGAACTGAAGATCGATTAATGTTTCCAGACCTTTATCAACAAATACGTAAGAAACATCCATCAATTATTTTTCCGGGTCAAGAAGATAAGTTAAGAGTTGGTCGATGGGATAGATATTATCAGTTTTTCAAAAGTAATCTAAAAGGTGCGTGTTTATTTATTGGATATTCTTTCAGACATACAGTAATTAATGAACAAATAATATCAAATCTGGAGACAAGTAATCTTACAAAGTTAGGTGTACTCGCACCTGATCCTGATAAATTGTTATCTAATTTATTCCGAGGGCGCAAAATACCTGAAGATAAAATTGTAAGATTAAAAGGATATTTTGGTGAAGAAAACGGTCTTAAAGAACTCAACAGAAAATGGTTTCCAGAATATTATGGGCAAACTTTCCCAACTGATACCGGAATGTTAAAGAGTATAAGACAATGGCAAAAAGAGAAAAAATCACTATATCTATAGTATCATTATTTTTTTCTTCTCAAAGCGAAACATTCTTTCGTCTTTTCTTTCAAGGATTTGGTTTCCTTAGCTTTTACACAATCGATCGAAACTTTGATTTAGGAATTAATGGAGCTATCTTCCATCCAGGAGAATAGTTTATTTGCCATAATTATCTGAAAGTCCCGTTTTGACATAGCATCGATGTCAACCCCTAACCTGATCAGATCATCGGTGAACGCTCTTAGCTTGAATAGAAATAGTTCAATGAATTTTGGATCATTTTCCATCATATCGTATTGATCACTCATCGTGTTGTCTCCAACCTTCGTTATGAGTGCGATTAACGGATGTCTTTTAATTTTTTTCAACGCTATCTTAAACTGTTGTTGTAGATCCTCAAAGTCTACGAGTTTCCTTAGATCACCAAAATCGTTGAATAAGGTTAATGCAACGCAAAGACCTTTCGTCTCTAATTTCCAAAGATCTTTTTCTCGTTTAATATAGCCTTTGCCAGATAGTTCCTCAAGGCGACTATTCTTTCTACATATAATATTGTTAACCTGTTTTACTTCATTATAGTTAACTTTGACAGGTGCATCCTCTCGGTTTAAGTAAACGTATTCCGCTATCTGTATCGTCTTTTTAGCTTCAGTAACGAGGCTTTTAAGAATCAGTCCATTATATTCGCTTTTCTTTCCTGTGAAAATTCCTAATGTTTTGGGCATGTTACTTTTCTTCCCACTACAAAGTAATATAGGTTACTTTTAGAGTATCAAAAGTAATAATAAACCTTTCGCCACAATCTTGAGTCATAAAAAAGGAGTTGAAGAGGTAAGTAGCATGAGTCCAAACAATCACAGCAAAATATTATGTGTTCGATACAAGGATCATATCGAATTACGAAACGCATATCCCAAATTCTACTTTGATCCCCATGAAAGAGAAGCTATAGGATGGTTGAGCTACGAAACAGACGAAATCATTTACCTCACATTTGACCATAGCATAGAACCACTTCCATTCGAAGCCCCAGAAAGCGGTATGGTCATCCTAAAATCCGATATCGTACAGATGAAGGAAGTTAAATAAGCTCTTAGGTCAGATCTATATAGCGGAAAAAGGAAAAGAAAAATGCAATCGCTGACCAAAACCGACGTTGCGGACATAGACGAGCTCCAAGGCTTGATTGTTAGAATTCTTCCGGTGAGGGAACAAAGGGCAAGAACATACATTAAGGAATCCTTTACAGGTAAAATGCCTTCGTTGATACCCTTCTCTCTTCGAAACAAATCAATTGTAAAACTGGCTTCGTATCTGTTGAAGTACACAACTGGAAGCAAA
>JAUWWH010000007.1 GCA_030617005.1 Candidatus Bathyarchaeota archaeon
CCGTCGCATTATCTCATGGTTTACACGCTACATTCATGCCAAAACCTCTTTTCGGTCAAAATGGATCAGGGATGCATGTTCATCAAAGCTTATTTTATAATAATTCAAATCGAAAAGCCTTCTTCAACTCCAATGACGAGTATAATCTCTCAAAGATAGCCTACCACTTCATCGCTGGTCAACTTGCATATTGTAGAGAAATAATAGGACTCCTAGCACCAACGGTGAACTCATATAAACGCCTTGTCCCAGGATATGAAGCCCCCGTATACATATGCTGGGGAAGAAAGAATAGATCTGCACTAATTCGTATTCCTGAATATTTTCCAGGAAATGAAAAAGCAATGCGTACTGAGTTAAGGTGCCCAGATCCGTCGTGTAATCCATACTTAGCCTTCGCAGTAATGTTAAAAGCAGGTTTGAAAGGAATAGAAAAAAGGATGGAGCCCCCAGATTCAGTTGAAGAAGATGTCTATGAATTTGATGACAAAAAATTAAAGCAATTCTACATCAAGACCCTTCCCACATCATTAGGGGAAGCAATCGAAGAGATGGAGAAGAGTGAGTTAGTGAGAGAAACCTTAGGTGCGTTTACAATTAATAAATATCTTGAAGCGAAAAGAAGAGAGTGGAAGGAGTATCAGCTGCAGGTAAGTGAATGGGAACGCCAAAGATACTTAAATATATAATTTTATTTCGAACATACTCCCTTTTTCTCACAAGTTACATGACAATTCCGTAATGGTAAACAAGCGACTGTTGATACAGCGCTTTGTATACTTATTTGTTTAAAGAACAGATTATCATACACTTGAAAACATTTGTATTCTAAGAGTATTTCTAAAAAGGTTTTGTTAGTAAGTGAATTAGCTTAAAGGGTTCTTTCTAAATATAAAAGTCTGCAAGAAGAAAAAACAATCGATGGCGCCGTCAATGAAGAAATATTTACAAAAAAAGACAAAAAAAAGGCGAAATGATAAAAAATCTGAAGCAAGAGAGATAAAAAAAATGGCAGAACTCATTCTAGTCGAAGCGCGAAAGATGGCTCAACTCCAAGGAAGACACGCAGCTGAAGAAGTTCTCCTAGAGGCAACCGCATTAGCAAGATGGATGAAGCGTCCCTTCTATATCACCTAAGTGAAGAAAACAATATGGATTCATTTCACAGCTACAAGTTTCTGACAGGTAATAACCTAATAGATGAAAATTTGTTGAAATCAACATCTTGTTATTTCAAGGAAGCGTTAGGGAGAATGTCCTATATGAGATTTCAATAATGGAAACTTTTAAGAAAAAGCTGCGTTTTAACTAATAGTTGGGTACGTATGTTAGATAAATTAGATGTAAGAATCTTAGAAATCATTAATAGCGCATCCTCTATTGTCAGATCTATAAGTGAAAAAGAGATTGAGGTCGGTGTGCTTTTTCCTTCAGTAACGACATTAGACATTAAACGTAACCTACCAACACAAATTGAGTTAAATGTAATAAAAGGCCGGTTAAATGCCCTAAAGGATGAGGGATATATCTATTTCGATTCAGAACGATGGTGGTTAACGGAGAAGGGAAAAGAAGTCCTCGGTAAGACTGATTCAAATATCTCCATTCGAACCACTTCTTTATCTAAACCCATGGGTAAGATTTTAGAAGAGACTTTCTCCAGATTTGAAAATGGGAGAGAAGAAACTTTTCAACCTAAAGTACTCCTAGTTAGAATAGATGAACTTCTAAAAGAGATAAAAGAGTTAGAAGAAAGATTAATTCAAAAAAAGGCAGAATTAAATAGACTCAACAAAACCCTTCTAAAAAATTAATTTCAAAAGCCTAACCAAATCGACATATACATGCGCATAAAACGCACTTACCTTACAAAAGAATGTGAAACTTAACTAAAGAAGCCAGTATCCCTTATATTAGGAACCTCGTTATGTTGCTTTATTAACCTACAAAAATAGGTCTCCTTGATAGATACATCGGTAACGACAGAAGCTTATATGGTCGTCCTTTAGTCTTTCTTTTAATCTCTGTAATTAATTCTTCCAACTCTATGTGTCTTATATCTCTCGATTCACGAATTCTCACTGGTAGGGTTTCAGAACTGATTTCCTGCTCACCAATACAAATTATGTATGGAACCCATTCTCGTTCTCCACTTCTAATCTTCTTTTGAACAGTCATTTTTCTATCATCGATATCAACTCTGATTTGATTCCCAGTAAGCTTCGTCAAAATTTTCTCACAATCACGAACATATTTATCAGTAATCGGGATCAGTCTTACCTGTGTTGGTGATAACCAAAGTGGAAACATAGGTGACTTACCCTTTTTCTGATCAGCATATGCTTTCTCCAATAAAACATAGATACATCTTTCAATTGCTCCGCTTGGACTACAATGTAAAATAATTGGAGTTCGTTTCTCCCCTTTCTCGTCTACATACGTAATATTATACCTTTCAGCATTTTCAACATCTATCTGATCCGTTGATAAGGCTGAGGCCTTATCTAAATTATCTATAAAATTAATCTCCCACTTCAAAGTAAAGTAGAAGAATCTCTTAGGCCAAATCTCGATCAATACTGGTTTACCGAATGATTTAACAAGGGAAGTGATAAATTGCGTATTCTTCTGATAAAAGTGACGTGTAAATCTGATTGCAAGCTCGTAATTCTCCTTATCTAAATCAAGTCCTTCTCTCAACACGTCCATAGAGAGTTTAAATCTAACTTTTACTTCTTCTAACGCTTGATCCAAATCAGCACATATAGAATGTACATCAGGCATCGTAAAAGCTCTCAATCGTCTAAGACCGACCAATTCACCACTCTTTTCCCTCCTGAAGCTGTATCGAGTCAACTCATATATTCGGTAGGGCGTCTGTCTATAGGAAAACTGAGAATCATGGGTCATGAGAAACTGACCGAAACAAGCTGAAAACCTCAAGAAAAGATCTTTATCATCTGATTTAATGATGTATTGCCTTGCTGGGAACCTATGTAAGTAATCTGCTAAGCTAGGATGTGTAAGATCATACATAATGGGAGTTTCAACCTCCATACCCCCATATTCAATGACCTTTTCAGTCACAAATTGCTCCAATAGTGATTTGATTAATCTACCTTTTGGATAAAATCGTAAATTTCCAGGGTCACTTCCTGGTTCATAGTCAGCAATCTCCAGTCTTCTCATAAGATTCACATGAGGTGGGATTTGGACAATTTCTCTCATCTTCACCATCTCGTATTTAGCAAACTTTTTCAAGTTGGTATATTGAGAAAAGTTGAATTGATCAATTGAGATCAATTCACCATCCGGATTCATTATGAACCATTCAGGATTCAATTTTTCTTCAGCTTTCAAAGCTGCAGAGATTAACTCATGTGGCTCCTCTCCAGATTCATCCTTTTCAAGGAAGATCATTGATTGTTCTGCTAAAGGATGCCCTTTAACAGAAATGGAGAATTGTTTACACCAACCAAATGGTGTTCTATAAGTTTCTAAACTCAACTCGTTGGCATGTTTCTCCATCTCTTTAATTACGTTCAATGCCACACTAGGTTTTGCCAACTTGCTACTGAGATGAGCATAAGGATAAAGGAGGATTCTATTTACTTTTAGTGTTAATAAGGACGATCTTATTTCTTCTACTGCTTCCATCGCTATCGCTTCAGTATCACCCTCTTCAATAGTAATAAATAAGACGACGATTTCTTCCAGTCTAACTCTTTTTCGTTCAGCTTCTTCAGCGTCAATTATCTCTTTCTCTATTGGCTCATACTCAATAAAATCAGAATGAAGTTGAAGGATTCGCATATTTACCTCACATCAGTTCCAACTTAAAACAATATATTCAATTTAAACCTTTTTTAACTCTATATTGATTCGTATTATTTGTTAATATCCTTAAATGTTCTTTACAAACATTATTCTACCATTTTTTACTAATGGATCATGCTTATTTGTTCAAACTGGAAAAATTGATGAAAAAATGATTGAGACTAGAATTCCGAAGAAACCAAATATATATACTTTGGTTATTGTAGTTATCCAACCATTCAGAAAGAAAATAGGGAAACTAGGTTATCATAATTTTCCTACAGGCACCTATATATATACTGGTTCGGCTATTGGAGTAAAATCCTCAAATTTAAATTCAAGAGTAGGTCGTCATCTAAATCCTAGAAAGAAGAAGCATTGGCATATTGATTATCTCCTTAGTTCAGATAGAGCCAGTATATGGGGAATTATATTTCTTGAGACATATTCTAAACTTGAGTGTGAAATTGCACAAAAACTGTTTAGAATAAATGGATCAAACAGTATAGTTAACGGATTTGGCTCCTCTGATTGCCATAAAGGATGTAAATCTCATCTTTATCACTTCAATATTACACAGGAAGAGGTAGCATCAAAGATTATTGAGCAGTATGAAACATTTGGTATCCCAAAACTCCTTCAAGCAGGGAATATAGAGCTAGTTAGAAAAAAAATATCGAAAAAACTCAATAGTAAAATATAAAAAATATTGTTTTACATTGGAAAAACGCTAAACAAATCAGAAACAGGTGATTTGCAGAGTCTTATTGGGAAAATAAAATTACTAAAAACTATAATCTTATTGTAATTGATAAACGTTCAATAAGCTCCTTATACCTGTTCCTTATAGTAACCTCCGTGACATTGGCTTGTTCCGCAAGCTCTCTCTGAGTCCTCCGATCATTTACTAGTGTAGAAGCAATGTAGGTCGCAGCAGCTGCAATCCCTAACGGACCTCGCCCACTCGTTAAGCGCAAACTCTTAGCAATGGCTAAGATGCGAATAGCAATGGTCTCAGCGTTCCCAACTAAACCTAATTGATTGGAAAACCGACTAATATATTGTGAAGCGGCTGACGGGGGAACAAATGCGTTTAATTCTTTAATCATAAATCGATATGATCTCCCTATTTCTTTTCGACCTACAAGAGAGACCTGAGCTACATCATCCAATGTTCTAGCAACCCCACATTGACGACAAGCCATATAAATAGCAGCGGAGGTTACACCTTGAATTGATCTCCCTCTTATCAATTGGAGGTTAACAGCTTTCCTGTATATGACACTAGCAGTTTCTAGTATGTTTTTAGGAAGGTTCAACGCAGAACTCATTTTTGATAATTCTGAAAGTGCAAAGGCAAGATTACGCTCAGTAGCATTGGAAACCCTTGATCTTTGCTGCCATTTTCTAAGCCGATAAACCTTAGCGCGCTCATTTTGAGGAAGACTTTTACCATAAGTATCCCTATCCCTCCAGTCAATAATCGTTGATAAACCCTTATCATGAATGGTAAATGTTAAAGGCGCACCAACCCGTACTCGTTTCTCCCTTTGTTCATTATTAAAAGCTCTCCACTCTGGCCCCCTATCCTCAATTTTTTCCTCTATTACATATCCACAGTTGATGCAGACGCGCTCTCCCGTTTCATAATCTCTAATAAAACGATTTCCACCACATTCAGAACATTTCCACTCTGTATTAGTTACTGGACGATCTGGGACATTATCAGATTCAACCATTTAACATATTTCCTTTAAGTTTCATCATATTTGGCTATAAAGAACGCGACCAATATATTGATCTGGATCCTTAACAGATGGGTCTATAGAAACATAAGGATCTTTAATCGGACCAAAAATATCAAAAACATGCCCCACTAGTTTGCCATTAGAAACCAGAACTTTAGTCCCGGTTCTAACCTTAACCTTTGTTTTTAAAATTAATTTTTTACTATTAGAAAGATGGAGCACCTTTCCAAGTCTTTTCAAACAGTACACCTGACGCTATTGAGATAGAGGTTATTTATATTTCTTCCAAGAACTCCATAAAGGCAGCTAATTCTTAAGTGATTTTATTATTCAGTCAACAATATAGCGTTGAGCACCCCATCTTGTCCGGGCCTAGATGTTATTATGGCTCTACCGAGATCGGTTTCGATCACAGCACCTCTAGTGATTACCCTTCTCCGGTTATAATCAATATTTGCAGTATTCTCGACAACTTTGTCTATCGAAACCTTCTCAGTCTTCCCAGTTACAGAGATATTGACATATCTATCTTTAAGTAATTTTATCTTTTTTGCATTACCACGGATCTTCTTAACTTTTCTAATAGGCTCACCTAAACCAGTTTCTGTAGGGTATCCACCTGCTTCAATGGATCGTTTTGTTCGATAAGACTTTCTTCTACCGCCAGTAATCTTCCTCTTAGTTAGAGCACTGTGCCACATCGGCAATTTTTTTAAAACCTCCATCTAAGAAATAGCTTAACTTCAAGATGAAATAAGTAACTAATATACTTTCCCTGAGCTAAAATATATATACCCCTTAAAAAAGGAATGGATTAGTAACCTGGAGGCGTACCACCAGGCATATAGCCACCAGAAGGTATCGGAGGAGCACTAGACTTCCCAGAAGCAATCACATCATCAATCCGCAAAATAATACACGCAGACCCACTTGCAGCCTTCACAATCTGCTCCTTCACAACCAACGGCTCAAAAACATCCAAACCAGCCATATCACACACCCCACCACCAAACACATCTACACCAACCCACAACTCACCCTTATCATGACGCGCCCGCAAATCAACCAAAATATCAATCGAATCCAAACCCGCATTCTCCGCCAACGTCACCGGAATAACTTAACCCCTCAACAAAATTCAACGCAACCAACTGCATCCGACCAGACAAACCCTCAACCCACTTCCTCAAACGAGACGAAACATCAATCTCTGGAGCACCACCACAGGAACCTCCACAACATCACGAACCACACACAACGCATCATGCAACGAACGCTCAGCCTCATCACCAATCTTCTCAGTACCACTCCGAACCAAAATCGTAACAGTCTTTGGACCCTCACAACCCTCAATAAACACCCACTTATCATCACCAACTTTCCTCTCCTCAACCAACCTCGCACTACCAAGCTCCACACTAGATAACCCATCAACAGAAGAAACAATCTGCCCACCAGTCGCTTTTGCAAACTTATCCATACTAGATTTCTTCACCCGCTTAACAGCCAAAATACCCTTTTTCGATAAAAAATACTGAACCAAATCATCAAGCCCCTTCTGACAAATCAACACATTCACCCCCAACACCTACAATCTTATCAACCATAATGCGCAACATACGCTCCTCCTCATCCAAAAAAGCCTGAATCTGCTCAGGCTTCTCAATCTACAATGCATAATCCAACAAAGCAATCCTCGCACCCTCAACACGCCTCGGCATCCCAGAATGAATAATCTCCTTATCAATCACCATACCCTCAATCAACTTCGTCTCCACAATAGAACCCCCAGCCTTCGTCTCAACCTCAATATTATCAAGATCAACAACGACTCCTCACCCCCCCTCTCCGCAACCTTCAAAACCGCATCAACCGTCAAACCCGCAAGATATCCACGATCCGCCTGAACAATCTTACTCGCCATCGACGTCATCGCAACCTTCCGCAACACCGCCCTATCCGTCTTCTTCAAAGAAACCGCAATATCACCAAAAATCTCCAAAGCCTTATCCGCAGCCCTACGATAACCCAAAACAATAATCGTTGGATGAACATTCTTATCCAACAACTCCTCAGTCTTCTCCAATAACCGCCCCGTAAACACCACAACAGACGTAGTACCATCCCCAACCTCATCATCAGTCGCCTCCGCAACCTCCACCATCATCTTAGCTGTAGGATGCTGAATATCCATCTCCTTCAAAATAGTCGCACCGTCACTCGTAATCGTAACATTCCCCGGCGAGTCAACGAGCATCTTATTCATACCTTTCGGACCTAAAGTAGACTTTACAACATCCATAACAACCTTAGCCGTCATAATATTATTCCGCTGAGCATCCTTACCAGTATTCCTACTACTACCCTCTCTTAAAATCAAAATAGGTTGACCATCAATCTGACCTGAAATAACTTGCACCAAATTTATTTACATCTCTCGACTCAAACTAGTCAAAGATATAAAAAATCTTTTTGACTAAGAAGGGTCAGATAATAGGAGTAAACACAAAATATTTCCAAGAAGAAATTGTTAGTGATATGTTTAGAGTATAAAATAATATAATAGTTTAAATCTTATACTCTATTGAAGCAAACAGCCATTTTTTTTCACATAATATGAGAAATGCTTGGAAGTTTTATCTTAAAAAGAAGAAAATTTATATGCGTTATTATCTTTGTTAGAGAAACCGAAGTCATAAAATAAGTCGAATTATGAACATCATATAAGGATATTGTAAAGAATATAGTTAAAGAAGATGAATGTCATGGGAAAAAAGCGGGCTATCAGTGTGAGGAGGATAGCTGAGAAACTGATTGAAAAATATCCTGATATGTTTACAGATAACTTTGAAGAGAATAAAAGACTGGTTAGTGAATTAATAGACGTTCCACCCAAAACCCTTCGAAATGAAGTGGCTGGATATGTATTGCGTATAAAGAAGAAGAAATTAATTATGCCCCGACCCCTCGTCCCGACAGTTTCAGTACGCCCTGATGTCTCCCGTAGAAGGAGAGGGCGGAGATATAGATAGAAAAAATGGTTATATCGTCTCAAGGTTTTGTTAAATTCCTAAATAATTATAAAGAGGAACTCTATATAGGAAGGAAATTGCTTCTGACATTAACCCTTTTAGAAAATTACAAAGTGCGTGAAAATATTGACAAAAGGAACCCCTTCTTTTGGTAGACATCATAAAAGACGAGTGATTAGTTGCCGCAGGTGCGGAAGGAGATCATATCATGTTAGACATAAAGTATGCTCTGCTTGTGGTTACGGTAAAAGTAGTAAGATTCGAAGCTACAGTTGGCAGACGAGAGGCGTTAGAAGAGAGAGGCGCTTATATTGAAACGAGACCCTCTATATTATTATGTTCTATGACGCTTAACAATTAATTTTTACGAACATTATTTTCCCCCTGAGGTGTTTTTAGTCCCTGTTTTGCTTTACGAAAATACATCTTCACATCTTAAATAATGAAAAATGAATTATTTGGAATAGATGCTCAATATCTCCTTTTAGTCGTATAATCGAGAAATTCGCTTTTTTGATATACATTATAGATAATCAGAGATTGAAGTTGAAGGCTGCTCAGTAAGCTAATAATTAAATCTTAGTTTTATAATAATATCAAAATGTCTATTATAACTATGTGATTAGATCATGAAAAATATGATTTTAGTAGAGGAAAAGATTAAGGAATTTTTATCTGAAGATCTTGGATTTGGAGACATCACAACTGACGCTCTAATAGATGACAACTCGATGGCTGAAGCGGAAATTGTTTTTAAAGAGGAAGGGGTCGTAGCGGGAGTGGAGGAAGCTGCAACTATTTTTGAGTTAGTAGGTTGTAAATCTCATATTTTAATCAATGATGGTGAAAAGGTTAAACCTCAGACTATAGTCCTTAAAGTTGAAGGTCCTTCAAAGAGTATTCTTATGGGGGAAAGGGTGTCGTTAAATGTCCTAATGAGGATGAGTGGCATCGCCACTGCAACAAAACAAGTGCTTACCCTGGCAAGAAATTATAATTCAAAAATTCGAGTAACAGCAACAAGGAAGACAACCCCGGGGTTTAGGTACTTCGAGAAGAAAGCGGTTAAGATCGGAGGTGGAGATACCCATAGACTACGACTTGACGATTGCGTCTTAATAAAGGATAACCACTTAAAGTTAATGCCCTCAATTAGTGAAGCTGTAAGAAAGGTTTTAGATATTGTAAGTTTTACAAAGAAAGTGGAGATTGAAGTGGAGAACTCCTCTCAAGCAATAGAAGCAGTTGAAGCAGGTGCAGACATCGTCATGCTTGACAATATGGAACCAACGGAAATTCGGAGGACGTTAAGAGAACTAAATAGAAGAGGAATACGAAATAAAATTCTAATTGAAGCTTCAGGAGGGATAACGATCAAGAATATAGTAGATTACGCGAAAACAGGAGCGGATATCCTCTCTTTAGGCTCACTCACACACTCAGTTCAAGCTATTGATATAAGCTTGAGGATGAAAAGTATTTATAGATAAATTCTGAAGAAAATATAGAAAAAATCAATCGCTTAAAAAGATGAGAATCCTAATCCTCAAAGATCAACAGTTAAGTGATAAAAGAGGTGCCCTTCTGTAATAGTTTTCTGTAAGATTATGACATTACACATAAATCGATAATTAGTAAACCGAACTATTGTTTCGCTAAGATCTTTATATCACTAATCAATCTGAAGAAATGTCTAGGATAAAGAGCATAGGTGTATGAATACATACGCACGCATGTTCGAAGACAGATATTACAGGTCTCAGCCATCTTAACATGATTTTGATATAGTTTACTCTTAAAGTAATCTTCAAAGCTACCGGTATTCAAGTCATAGGTATGATCATATGTACATGAGAATATTTTTCCATCTGGTGAAACATAAACGAAAATTTTTGGAAAATAACATGTATAGGGTTTATTCGCGATGTGATCCCGGATGACTTGGTCTGTCTCCATAAGAGGATATCCCTCATTCTTGAGTTTTAAAAGAGTCTCATAGAACCCTTGAAGTTCCAAACTGCTTAGACCATAATCCCTAACAACTGAATCAGTTCGTCCTTCTTCAAAACTTGATTGCACAGTGGGTTCAACAGCATTATAAGAGATCCCAATCCCAAGATCTACTGCGAATTGTGCCATGGCCTCAATCTTATCAAAGTTTAGTTTACTTATAGTTGACACTAATGTAACTCTTGTTTTCCCAAGTTCTTGAAGCCTCTTAATACCTTCAACAACTTCATCAAATGCGCCTTTTCTCCCACGTATATAATCATGATAAGTATCAGCGTAATCTAATGAGACGAAAGCAAAGTCAAGGTTTTCAGATATAGATTCAGCCTTTTGTTTAAGTAGAGATGCATTTGTATTCATCATTGTTATGAACCCTTTCCTCTTAGCAAATTCCAGTATCTCTTCTATGTCCTTCATGATAAGAGGTTCCCCGCCAAAAAGATAGTATCCCCGCATCCCAACATTGTAAGCATTAACTAAAAGATCAAAGATCTCTTCAGTTTTCAAGTTCTTATCAATCTGATTAGACATTCTCCAATAGGTACATGTTTTACACCTAGAGTTACAGACATAGGTAATAGCATGGGCGAGGAAAAAAGGCTTATGAGTTATAAACCGAG
>JAUWWH010000217.1 GCA_030617005.1 Candidatus Bathyarchaeota archaeon
GTCGGTTTACCTGAGGCGGGTCATAAAATCGTTGAGAAGGTCAAGAATTCTCTAAGGATTCTCTCAGAATTAGATATTCCCGTTGAGATAAGGACAACGATCGTTCCTGATCTTATCGATGGGGAGATTGATGTGAAAAATATCGCAACAGAACTTAAAGGGGTAGATTTATATGTTCTCCAACAGTTCCGCCCTAACGAAGGAACACTTGATCCGAAGTTTACAAAGCACCCCTCTTCATCCCGAGATGAACTCTTAGTATTAGCAAAAATTGCTAAAACATACATATCTGACGTCAGAATACGCACCATAGAAAAAGGTGAAGAGAAAATATAAACAAGAACCTTTCTTTCTACCTATATGAACTTCTAGACTTTGATAACCTGAAAGAAATAAGATCTCAAGGTCTGGCATACAGTACTCTTTTTTAAGATCCTTCTTTTAGACTTTACGATGTTGACATTATTCAAGATCACCCAACTATTACAGTTTGGTTGACAATAAAAAAAGCTGTCTAAAGGTTTATTTTTCTGCCAAACTTGAAGCATCAACCCGGAAAGTTTAAGCTACATTTGGCATAAATTTTACATTTCTCCAGATAAACGATGACTAGTATACTGTCATACTATTCCAACACACTCTAATTACATGTGTTCATGCATTCTTTACGGCTAACACAGAGTTTATAATTATACCTTATCTTAAAAAACAGGCTTAGGTCACTCCATCGCTTCCTAGTTCAGGATATGCCCGGACCATCCTTATTTTTTACTGTTTTTGTGCAGATAAAATATTTACGTTTCGAGCTTTCTTAAGATTTAAACGATGCAAACTAACTTTACCTAAGACCCATTAACTTTATATGTAACTTTTTTTATGGAGCTTTATGAAGCTTTCGCAATTTCGCGAGGGATGATAAAAGATGAGCCCGTGAAGGGAAAGGAATTTCCCGATTCCATCTCAGAATAGATTTTATCCGTTCAATCTTCTTCTTCGAATCAATTTTCTGAAGGAGAATGAGGACGTGTCTGGGAGTACTGAATTCCTCTATCTCTCCGCTTGGACGCTTCCTCCGAATGCGAATACAATCATCTACAATACAGCTCAAAACACATGCTGTACAGTAGACACATAGATTCTCATCGATCTTCACTTCCCCCGATGTCCAGTAGAGGATGTGGGTGGGACAGGCTTCAATGCAGAGTTTACACTCTACGCCTCGACAAGTTCTCTTGTTAATACTAATACTGCCTTCCTCAAAGAATTCTTTTACATTTATAGACTCTAGAATCTGCTTTCTTTCCTTCTTCTTCTTTCCTTCAGAGGCTGTTTTAAGAAGTTTGAAAATATCTACCTCTGAATTCTTCCCCTTTTCTTGAGTCATTTCCAATACCTTCATGAAAACATATGAAAGAGTCTATCAGCACTCATGGGTTTAGAAAAGTGCCTTTGATTGTAATTCTAATTCCTTTTCAGAAAGTTTCACTAACTTCTCCTCCAACCGCTTCATTTTCTTATCAGCCTCTGTGATTAAACTCTCCCACTCTCCACTCTTTACGGACTCGAGCATCTTCTTAATCTCTGAAAGTAATTTTTCTAAAGGTAATGTCAATGGAACTACCTCATCCTCCGAAACAAGTTCAAGAGCTTCCTCCGGATAGAAATCTACACATTTAGGTTCACCATTGCAGAGATCACAAATCATCACTACTCTCTTCTCAGGATTCATTGTAATTGCACCGCACAGACCGGCAGGGATACACCATCCACATCCATTGCACAAGCTTTCATTAATCAAAATCACACCTGTCTCATAGGATTGCTTTAAGACCTCTCTAGGACAAGCAATTACACACGGGGGTTCTTCACAAAGTCTGCATACCATTGCCATATTAAATAGTGGATGGAAACGTATCACCCTTATTTGGGATCTGAGAGGATTAAATGACCATTCCTTCTCCATAGCACAGATATACTCACAGATATTACACCCAATACATTTACTTGTATTAGCTAAAACAAACTTTCTCTTGGAAGATTCTTCCAAAATATGGCCCCCTTAAACTTGTATCGACATATTTAAGACATGCAATATATAAACTGTTTCAACCTAAAATATTTTTAAAAAAAATGTATGACTAGCATAAAACAGTGGTTCAAGGTCGAAGAAAAAATAATTCTGCTAGTTGAAAGTTGTTCTTCCAGTGCTTGAATAATGTTTTTCTGTATACAACAGGTCAAAAGGGGACATAGAGTAAACAATCTACCAGTTTTACTTGTAACTAGAGAAACACAAGGGAAACTTCTAGAGATTTTTAGTATCAACATAACCTATTAAAGATAAGATACCGAGAATGCTTGAAACTATTGCAACGATGTCGTATGGATTGTTGTAGATTTGGGGTTCATGTTTCCTTATCCAGCTTTGTGCTTGGTTACGGAAAAGTCCATGAATATCCATAATTTGTTTTTCGTATTCTCCTGCTTGATTTATTCGAAGCATATAATAACTCCAAGATCCTATGCTTAGGAGAAAGAGTATGATAGCTATAAGTAAGAAATTATTGATTTTTTTCATCTAGTTCTCATTTCCTAACAATAATCTTCTCTACAAAAATGTTATCTTATTTTATGTGCATACTATCTCTTTACGCTATCTCCTAAGAGATCTGGCTGTAGATTAATGAAAACATTCATGTTTCTTTAGGGAAGCGGATACTGTTTGAGTATTCTCTACTTAATCAGTTCATCTTAACATACTCTTTATCGGTCTCAAGTCTACGTCTAGATCTGTGGAAAATTCAATATACACGACTGTGAAGTGTTATTTATAGGCGATAGATAATCATATTATCACATTGGTGGGATGTGGCTATTCTTGACTGGTTCTCTGTTGTTCGTTGGTAATGTCTCGGTGGATAGAATTGAGAACGCGAATGGTGTTCGGATTCAACCTGGGGGAGCTGCCCTGTATGCTGCCATAGCGGCTAGAACCCTCTTTCCTGATGTA
>JAUWWH010000253.1 GCA_030617005.1 Candidatus Bathyarchaeota archaeon
GATAGTGAAAACAACATGTCCCCCTTCTATTGTATACGGGTTTCTAAACATAGCTCCCTCTGATATAACAGATTGATGCGGCTGTATATCACCAACATCTTTCTTCTGAAGATGATCATCTGTTCCCTGATTAGTTTCAAATATCATCCAACAATCAACTTTCTCTGACTTGATAAAAGAATAAGCGTGCATTAACTCTTTTTCATTATCCCCTCGTATACCATAGAGTACAGGACACGGAGAATTCGGCACAAGCCGGTTATGCCTGTTTTCATAATCATAGTTATCAAAGGTTGATAGGCAGGTTTTATCCATCTTTTCCACTGATACGTCGTCTACAAATCTCTGCATCCCCCATTTATCCTCCTTCCTATAAGTGATTAACTCATATGTTTTATCACGTTTGGGGGACCAAGCCACAGATGCAGTGGCCCCGATGATTCCTCTACCATTCTTGTATCCTCTGAATTCAGCTCCAGATGATCTCAATATTTGTTTGATCTCTCTCAATGAAACGATTTCTCTTACTGCTTTTTCATAAATTTCAAAATATGGCTGTTCTCTCAAGATAACAAATCCAGGATTTGTATTCTTATCGTCTAATCTTGCATATCTTTCCAAGACGCTTTCTAGGATCTTCTTGATTTTTTTGATATCAGTATCCGCGTAATCACTAGATGATTTCCCAAGATGGCAAAAGATGTCTTTTTCGTCTAATTCTCCTATTTTTACTTTTTTTCCTATGCTCTTTCCAACTTGTATGGAGATTGCACCGTTGCCTCTAGTTTTCCATGGAATGTTAGGATTTAATCTTACAAGCCGTGGATATCCTATGATATTATAATTCTTCTCAGTTAGTTTTTCTATGATAGCCTGGGCCACATGGGTTGTACATCCCCCTCTTCTGGAATCTGTATCGTCTACCCCTATCCAGATAGTCTCACTCCCGATATTATTATATATTAGACATACTTTAGTATTGTTTGTATAAATGGATCGAACAAAGCTATTGGAAGACATTAGAGAAACCTTGAGTAATGCAGGGTTCTATGTATCAGATCTATGTAGTATACGTCCGATAGGTTTTGATCTTGTTGCAAGAAGGGACAATTCATTACTCATAATTAAAGTTTTGACAAATATTGATGCACTGTCAGAGGATGTTGCCAAAGAGCTAAGAGTACTATCCATACTTTTGAAAGGTTGTCCATTACTAGTCGGAGAACGGAGCGGAACAGGGAGTCTAGAGGACGATGTGGTTTATGATAGGTTTGGAATCCAGGCTATTACATTAGAGACACTTAGAAATCATCTTCTTGAAGGATTGTCGCTTAGAGTATACGCGGGACCTGGTGGCCTCTATGTGAATCTTGATAGAGAAAAACTTAGAAAACTTCGACAGGAACAAAACATCTCTTTGGGTTCATTTGCACGATTTGTAAGGGTTTCACGAAGAACAGTTAGAATGTATGAAGATGGCATGAATGCACGTGTAGAAATTGCATCAAGGATCGAAGAGATATTCGGCAATACCGTTACCATGCCCATAGATATTCTAAGACCTCAGTCTACTGAAAAAAAAGAGATTACAACATTCCATGGAGAAACAGCACATCTTAGAGAATTCCAAAGGGAAATATTCTCCATATTGGAACACGTTGGATACAAGATAATCCCTATGGAACGATGTCCTTTTGAAGCGTTTAGTAAAGATAAGGAAAAAATATTGTTGACCTGTGTTCATAAGTATGACAAAAAACTATTTAAAAAAGCACAATTCGTTAGCAGTATATCTAAGATAACAGAGAAATACGCTGTTGTTTTTACAGATAAAGAAGTAAGTAAGACGAATATAGAGGGTACCCCTCTTATTGTTAAAAAAGAATTGAAGAAAATCAGAGAACCCGAGGAAGTACTTGATTTAATTATAGAACGGATATAAACTAGAGGACCAAACTTTTATAAATAGGGTTGTCATTCCCGAGAACTACACTTCCATACTTATATGGAGAAAATGGCATTATAAAACGCTCGAATTTGATATCTATGACAGACAAAAAAATCGTTGATGTAGTTGAGAAAGTCTTAGAAGAATCTAAGAAACTTAATAGAAAATTCAAACAAAACATAGACGTAGTTATAAATCTAAAAAACTTGGATATTAATAATCCTAAGAACCGTATCGATGAAGAAATCATTCTATCGTGTGGTAGAGGTAGTGAGGCAAAGATAGCTATTTTTGCAAGTGGCGAACTTGCTATAAAATCAAAGGAACATGTGGATCTATTAATTAAACCTGAGGAGATTGGGGATCTTTCCAAGGATAAAAAAAAGTTTAAAAAGATCGTGGATAAACATGATTTCTTTATCGCAGAGGCACCTCTTATGCCCACTATTGGTAAAACCCTTGGTACTGTTTTAGGTCCAAAGGCTAAAATGCCTAAACCAGTACCTCCGAATGCTAATATCCCAGGTATAGTAAAAAATCTGAGGAATACTGTTAAGATTCGTTCTAAAAGTAGCAAAACCTTCCATACCATTGCAGGTAATGAAGAAATGTCTAAAGAAGACATAGCAGAGAACATCGATACTATTATTAA
>JAUWWH010000135.1 GCA_030617005.1 Candidatus Bathyarchaeota archaeon
AATATTTTTAGTTGTGTGAAGACCTATTTGAGAGAATAAAATGGACAGGGAATAGAGCATATGCTTCATAAGGGAAAATTACTTAACAGAAAAAGATTGCTTCAATGATTATCTCAGAAATTATACTGTTAAAAAGAAGAGAAGGGTTTATGTTATTCATCCAAGGATGAAGGGGAATACTTGCAAATAGATATTTAAAAAAAATTTCACTCTCATGAAATAACAGAAGGGAATGAAACTCTGTTTGGTTCGATAATTATCTTTAATGATTTATGTGGATTTGCTACAAGTTTAAAACCTTTACTTATTTCATTGAGGGGAAACTTATGGGTGATCATGTCTGTAACATTGATCTTTTTTTGAGTTAGAATTCCCAAGGATTCTCTCAAGTCTATTGGAGCGGCTCCATAGGAAGTCATTACGGTTATTTCGTTCTTCCAGAATTCAGTGATGGGTATTGAAATTTTTTCTGTAGGCGGTGGTACAGCAAAAAATAAGATCGTTCCGCCCCTATCCACACATTTTAAGGCAGATAAACCTGCTTGTCTTGCTCCTGTACAAATGATTATCTTATCTGCTAGTCTTCCATTATTTTTTTTTCTCAATTTTCTTTGGATATTTGTTCTTGCATCTATTATACTATGGGCACCAAATTTTTCAGCTAATTTTAAGCGGTTTGGGTTTATGTCAGCTGCGACAATGTTACGAACCCCAATAAGTTTTGCTAGCTGTATGTGGAGTATTCCAGAGATTCCAGTTCCAATTATGAACACTGTATCATCTTCATTAACAGATGCTAACCTTTGACCTCTAACGATGCATCCTAAAGGTTCAATGAAAGTCCCATCTACATATGACATATTGGAAGGGAGTTTGTATACCCCCGATTTTACAATGATTTTTTGCACCTGGATGTACTGAGAGAAGCCTCCGGGGTAGTAGTTTGTTGTATGAAGGGTTTCACATGCTGTATGGTGACCCCTCAAGCAGTATCTACATTTGTTACAAGGAACATGGTGTGAGATGAAAACCCGATCTCCAATCTTATGCTTAGTAATGTTTTTTCCAATCTCTTCTATAATACCTGTTGCTTCATGACCCAAGACTCTTGGGGAACTGGGAAGTCTATACCATTCCGTCACGTCGCTTCCACATATTCCACATGCCATAACCCGTACTAGTATTTCATCTGCATTTATTTCTGGCTTAGGAATTTCTCGTATTCTTATATCGGCATTATTATAGTAAAGCGCAATAAGCAAAATGTCACAAATTTGAGAGAAGGGTTAGTCTTCTACTGTTTTATTTTTATTAAATAGGTTGTGAGCTTCTTTGGGTGTGTAGTTTTCGTGAATTATGGCTCTCAAAGAGCGTATCATAGCCACGGGATATTGTGATTGCCATACATTTCTTCCAAGGTTTACCCCTATCGCTCCGTTTTGTAGGGCATCATAGATAAAGTTGAAAACTTCTATCTCGGAATCAACTTTCGGTCCGCCAGCAATTACAATAGGCACGGGACAGCCTTCAACAACCTTATGAAAGTTCTCTGTGCAATAGTAAGTCTTAACTACTCTTGCACCTATTTCAGCAGCTATTCTGCAGCATAGGGCGAGGAATCTAGCTTGCCTCTTTTCAAGTTCTCTTCCTACAGCAGTTACTGCCATAACGGGTATCCCATAATCTTCGCATTCATCTACAAGTCTTGCTAGGTTGATTAGTGTTTGATGTTCATACTTGCTTCCTATAAAAATGGACATAGAGACCGCACTTGCGTTAAGTCTAATAATTTCACGAATTGAGGTTATTTGATCTTCATTAGATAGATCGTCCCCAACAACACTTGTACCTCCTGAAACCCTTAGGATTATCGGTTTTTTACTTATTGGATCAACACACGTTCTAAGTATTCCCCGCGTCAGCATTATAGCATCTGCGTATGGAAGAAGTGGTTTAATGGTTTCACCTGGCTTTTCAAGTTTATGAGTTGGTCCTTGGAAATATCCATGATCTATCGGTAAAAATAAAACCCTTCCATCCTTCTGGATTAGTTGAGCCAATCTATTTCTTATTCCCCAAACCATTTAATTCACATCTATTTCATTGGCTTTAGAAGCAAATAACCTTTTTCTATAAGCCAGTGATGAAATTGCCAAGTTGTGAATTTACAATGAGTTCGACAGGTTTGTCTAGTGCGCTCATATGATTTGGAGGTTATATTCATTTTATTTAGCTTTGTTTGTGTAGAACATTTAATGTCGTTACAGAACTCCCGCCGTTTATACACTTTGAATCCTTCTAAAGACATTTTTATCAAGTGTTAATGGGTATAAGCAGTAATAGAGTTTTCTAGTACCCTACACGTTAAGATATTAAGGAACTCTTTATCAAAAAATTACTGTAGAAAAAGTTATAGATATGTATCGCTTGATATTTGGATCTTAAATTGTACTTATAGACAAAGCCTCATGGAGGGCAATATTTAATATTATTTGTGTGAGTAAACCTTGTTTTAGATACAAAACATAACAACATGATTATGTTATCTTTTATAGAAATTACATAGTTATTTTAGTTGAAAAGGGTTGTTTTCCAAAGATTTCAGCTGCACCTTTTCTAACCTTATTTCTAAACTTTGGAGTAGTATAGATTCTGATAATATCCATGTAACCAATCAGTGCATCAATAATGGGTGAATATTCTGATAGTTTACGTCGTTCTTTAGAACCGTCTGGAAGGTTTTGAAAAACAGGGATCTCGGATGGTTTTCCCAGTAGTGGATAATATGGAACAGAGGATACCGTTGGCACATCAATTAAGATATAGTTTGGGTCTACTCCTGATTTTTCACCAATCTTTTCAATTATCTGAGTTCTAATTTCGTCTCTACTCATTAGGTTTATGTAGAAGTCATTACGGTGGTGGATGATTGTTGTGTGGACACATTTAAGGAGTTTCCTATTTGAGTACAATTCTGCTAATTCTCGGCTAATTCGTATTCTTTTTGTTCTTAAAGGTTTGAGAGATAATAATCTAAAAAGAACATTAGCGTCGTCTAGTCTTAGATAATCTTTAGGTTTTTGAAAAGAAGTCAATTCAAGTTGATCGTTAGCATAATCCATGGCACGAACTATCATTATTTCTGCGGCTCTTACGGTTCTGTGAAAATAAACGGCTTTAAACATCTCGTATCTAGCTATTACGAATGCTTCTAAGGCGTAGAGTGCATCAATATTCATAGCAAGTGTCTTATCGAAAACATCGATGGAGTTGATTAAACGATGAACGTCTATCTTGCCATATTCGACACCGGCAAAGTGTGAATCCCTGATGAGGTAGTCCATAGTATCAGCGTTAAATTGACTTGCAATAATCTGGTTGAGGAAGCTTTTGTCTGGTTTTTCAAGTTTTCCGACAGCAAGTTTAGAGAGGTCTTGTGGTGAATAACCATACTTTGTGAGGATTTCCTTCAACTCACTGTTTTTAATGAGCCATTGGGTAACATCCTCATGGGTCATGTTACGGTATTTCCCTAGGATTTCCTCATACATATGGGAGAATGGTCCGTGGCCGATGTCGTGTAGGAGCCCAGCTATTCGAATCTTCTGGATATCCACTTCGTCTATGTAAGACATCCTCATAAAATGGTTTCCTAGAAGTCCTGCTAAATGCATAACACCTAAAGAATGAGAGAATCTTGAGTGTTCTGCACCGGGATATGTTAAAAAAGCACCTGAGAGCTGTTTAATACGCCTTAATCTCTGTCCGGGTTGAGAGTCAATAAGTTCCTTCTCAACAGAAGTCATAAAGATGTATCCATGGATTGGATCTCTGATCTCACCAATACTTTTAATCATCTAATAACACCATTATCCTTAGTATTAGGTGTATTTCTACTTTGTTTTTTCCTTTAAGTTTATTTTGTAAAAGGGATTATGATTAAAAGATAGGGAAATCATCATTTATTGTAGACAGTGTACATGTTATATCTAAAAATGGGTATGTATTTAATAAAAATCTACGAATGAATGGGAAATTTAGGTTTTTAAATCTATCATAGCTTATGGTGGAGAGTATGTTTTTTGTTAAGGAACTAATTTCTTTTTTAAAGGTGAAGAGGGTTAATGGATAGTATAATTAAGATCTGGTACCATTATTAATTAAGGGTAATACTGTGTCATTAATAGTCATAGAAGGAATTGATAGATCAGGTAAGAGAACTCATTCAATGCTGCTTTCAGAGAGATTGCGGAGAATGAAAAGGCGCGTTGAGTATATTACTTTCCCAGATTATAAGAC
>JAUWWH010000099.1 GCA_030617005.1 Candidatus Bathyarchaeota archaeon
AAATTGCATATCTTTATAATTCTCGTATATTAATTATCCCTTTTTTTTCTAGGTTATCATTAACTCTGTCTATTATGACCTTAATAAGTTACTCTTGTATTTCCTTTCTTTATAGCAGTGTTACTCTCTCTTAATCTTTTATATACGTATTATTTGGTAGTCTTTCTTCACATTTTTACATGTACTTTCTAATGGACAAAGATGACATAAAGGCTTTTTTTTACAAAATACTTTTCCAAGTTTGACTATGAGTGCATGGAACTCTTTATACACCTCTATCTCTTCTGGTAATTCATCCATTAGGTACCTCTGCATCTGACTATAGTTATCCACATTACCTCTTATTCTCGTAAAAATGCGAAGTGTGTAAGCATCTATTGGTAGAATCAATTTTTCAGCTGAGTAGAGGAGGATGGAATCTGCAGTTTCAGGTCCAATACCTTTTAAGGAGAGTAGTTCTCTCCGCATTTCTTTAATCGATTTTTTAAAGAATGAGTGTAAACCACCTTCATAATTCTCAAGAATATACCTCGAAAGGAGGATTAATCTCTCGGTCTTCTGTTTATAGAAGCCTGAGGGGTGGATTAAGTCTTCGATATACCTCTTTTCTTCTGTAGCTAATGAGAGAATGTTTAACTTCTTTGCTTCCTTTAGACGTTGGATAGCTTTATCAACATTTTTCCAGTTAGTCCTCTGCGTGAGTATGGTTCCGATTATCACTTCAAACTTGGTTGTTGCAGGCCACCATTTTTGTTTACCGAAATGTTTTAAGAGTTTCTGATATATCTTGAGTGGATTGATCTCCATCACTGCCACCTTTTTAGAATAACATAAAAGGAGTTTAACTTTACGAATAGGGTCATTAACGAGATAGCTTAAGTCAATATTCTTTGATAATTTGAATGTAGACCGATATCTGAGGAAAATTAAAAAAGGATGAGGAATATTTACCTTTTTGGATTAAAAGTATAGACTAACTCTCGAGTCTTATCGAACTAATATGCTTATAAATCCTTGTGACTCAACAATGTTATAAATCCGGAGTTTTCTCATTGGCTCACTCAATAAAATTGGTGATAAAAAGAATCTTTTCTAATCGAAACATTATGGTCATAACTGCCACTACAAGTGTATGGACCTTCATCTTTTCGTTATATTACACCTTTTAGCCGTTGTACTTACTGGAACTAGGAGCGACGACTGAGATCATTGGTCTCATTGCTATGATCCAAAGCACAGCTCAGTTGATCTTTCAACTTCCAGGAGGGATATTAGCTGATAGAATCGGAAGAAGAAAAGTCATAGTGTATGGTAGTATGTTTCGATTAATCACTCCCATAGTATTCCTATTTGCTACATCTTGGGAAATGGTTTTACCTGGAGTAATCTGTCAAGCTGTAGCGTCCGTATATATGCCTGCTTTTAACGCTTTGATCGCTGAATCCCTCCCCCATGAAGATAGGGGTGCAGCGTTTGGTGCATTTAGAATGATAACGATGTTACCCTTAGTAATTACTGGTTTCCTTGGAGGGGTATTTATGGATCATTTTGGTGTTTGGGAAGGTACAAGAATGATCTTGATAGTTAACATCTTTGCGTCTATCTTTATAGTTGCAGTAAGATACAAGTTCATTACAGAGACATTTACCCCAAAGCAGTTAAGTACTGCAAAAAAGACGAGCATTAAAGAATCAATTTCAGAGTTACGTCATCAACCGAAGACGGTGTGGGCCCTGATTTCAGTTTCCTGTTTATCAAGCTTCGCTTTACGATTATCCTTCCCTTTTTTCGTCTTGTACGCTGTTAACATTATAGGCTTAACCAACACTCAATGGGGACTGATCGGTTCTATTATTAGCGTCGTTTCGATGTCTCTTTCTCTTCCAGGTGGAATGATTACCGACAAGATCGGTAGAAAGCCGAACATACTTATTGCACGAATTCTCACTCCAATCACAACATTTGCATTAACCTTCGTAAAAGGTTTCAATCAAACATTATTTGTACGACTCATCAGTAGTATAGGTGGGGGTCTTGGCGGAGGGATTTCTGGGGCGTCTGGGGGTCCCGCTTGGCAGGCTCTATTGGCCGATATTATTCCGTCTCATAAGCGCGGACGGGTTTACGGGTTAATCGGAACCTTAACTGGATTGATGGGTGCACCATCGCCTTGGATAGGGGGTCTCATGTGGGATCAGATTAGTCCTGCTTTCACTTTACAAATGTCTTGTTGGCTTGGAATCATCCCGGCTCTCATCTTTCTACTCTTCGTTAAAGAACCAAAGATCAAAGAAACGTGATTATTTGATCTTACCGTAGACATACTGAAAATAATTACATTGGAGAACTTTAACGCGCTAACTCTCTAACTTTTTTGAGATTCTCTAAATTCTGCTTCCTTTCGTCTAGAGGCGTTTCAAGGATGAGCGGGATCTCCCTAAATTTGCTATGTAGGATGTTTCTAAATCCATCCATTCCAATTTTTCCCAACCCGATGTGCTCATGTCTATCTTTATGCGCGTTTAACCCACCCTTAGACCCGTTGAGATGTACCAATTTTAGCCTTTCCCATCCTAGGACTTCTTCAAACCTTTCAATAACAGTATTAACCGCTTGCTCAGTTCTCAAATCATACCCCGCAGCGAAAGCATGACATATATCAAAGCAAACTCCGATACGATCAGAGTGAATTATTCCATCGACTACCCTTTTAATGTCTTCAAATGATGAACCCATACTATTTCGTGTTCCAGCTGTGTTCTCCAAGAGTAATATAACCTCTCCCTTAATCTTTGAAAAGGAATCATTTATCGCATCTATCATCCTTCTGCGTCCAAATGCTTTCCCCGCACCAAGGTGGCTTCCGAGATGTGTTACTAGATATGGAATTCTCAATTCAACGCATCTTTTCAACTCAATCGTTAGGGATTCCATGGAGCGTTTGTAGACACCATCTCTTGATGAAGCGAGGTTCGGTAGATAAGGCATGTGACCAAAGATTGGCTGTATCCTGTATCTCTTAACCTTCTCTCTAAACCTCCCCACTTCCCCAGGATTCAAGGGTATAACTTGCCACACACGGGGATTTCTCGTAAAGATCTGAAAAATTTCATAATTCTCTGCTACCGCCTTATCAACGGCTTCATCGATGGAGCCTGCGATGGATACGTGAAATCCAATTTTCATCCAAGTGACACCTATTTGGAGTTAATACTATTCAGGGCGTACATTCCATTATCTTTTGTACTTCTTCTTAACTCAAAAGCGTTTTCTACTAATAAGAATGATTAAAGAACCATAATTTCTTCTATGTGATAATAACGAGTCAACACTTATGTAGAATCCTTATATAGCCCGTTTCCACCAAATTTTGATTTTAATCATTTTCTAAAGGGTTAAAAATAGGTTATTACTTACAAAAATATGGGAGCAACGTAATCCTCCGTCACCTTGAGACCCATATTGACGGACTCAACAGAGGATAACGTGCATGTTAACTTATGACTGTTGGATCTACCCAAATATGGGACATTAAATCTCTATAGACAGAGGCGGTGGGTGTTGAAAATTCCACCTTTCAGAGTCTTAACCTAGAGGAATGCCGATCCTCAAAGTTGGTTGGACCCCTGTCATGTGGTATATAACCCCCATCGATAGAGCGGAAGTTTTTTTAACAAACAGTTCACAGTCTATGGTAAAGTGAAGGGTGCTTTAGATGTCAGAAGAAGAGAGACGGTTTGATCTAATCTTTAGAAATACATCCGAAATCATTACCGAATCCGACTTGAGGAAGATTTTAGAAGAGAAAAGACTCCGTGGTTACATCGGAGTCGAACCTTCTGGCCTCTTCCATGTCGGTTGGATTATCTGGGTTGAGAAATTGAAAGATTTAATGAATGCCGGGGTCGATATGGTCTTCCTCATGGCTACATGGCATGCTTGGATAAATGATAAACTCGAAGGAAAGATGGAGACTATCAAAGATTGTGCTTCTTATTTGAGACATTGCCTTTCTGCTTTAGGTGTAAAAACTGAAAAGCTTAGCTTCATCGATGCTGAAGAGATGGTTAGTGATCCAAACTATTGGGCTCTTGTCTTACGGGTTGCGAAACAATTAACTTTAGCGAGAGTGAGGAGAGCCATGACCATTATGGGTCGAACCAAACGTGAGGCATCCCTAGATTTCTCTAAACTGATATACCCTGTTATGCAGATTTCCGATATTTACTACCTCAACCTCGATTTATGTTTAGGTGGAACAGACCAACGTAGAGCACATGTTTTAGCTAGAGAGGTGTCTGGTAAACTCGCAAAGAAGAAACCCGTAGCAATTCACACTCCGCTCCTGATAGGGTTGAGTGGTTTGAGAAGAATGGATGCAAGTGAAGTTACACAGGAGGATCTCCTCAATTTAAAGATGAGTAAATCAAAGCCTGAAACGTGTATCTTCCTCCACGATAAAATAGAAGAAGTTGAAAATAAACTTCTAAATGCTTATTGTCCACCTAAGCAAATTGCACACAATCCCCTCATTGAGTTCAATCATAAACTCCTCTTTCCGGAGAGAGGATTCAGGTTAGACATAGACCGACCACGGAAATATGGGGGCTCAATTAGCGTGGATAGTTTCAGAGATCTTTGCCTAAAATATGAAGCTGGAGAGATTCATCCATTAGACTTAAAGAAGGCGACTGCAATGGCTTTAAACCGAAAGTTAGACCCCGTCCGCTCATATTTTAAGGATAAATCCGAGGCTAGAGAACTTTATAATAAACTCGCAAAATCAACGATAAGCAGATAAAAATAAACTAATAGTATCTCCTGAAAAGTTAACTAAGAACATCTCCAATAATTCACTTCAAAACATATGTAGTTTAATATAGAGATGGCGGTCAACGACATTGCCAACAAGTGCTGAGCAAAAACTTGAGTCCATAATCGATATTCTTGAACACTTATCCCAGGAAGTAAGGCGCGGAGTTCCCATAATTGTTGAAGGACATAAAG
>JAUWWH010000174.1 GCA_030617005.1 Candidatus Bathyarchaeota archaeon
AGAAGGATCTCAGTGAAAGCTGCAGCAAAGACCATGTCAAATCTCCTGTTTCAAAGAAAATTCTTTCCATACTTCACTCAGACGATCGTTGGTGGTGTCGATGATAAAGGTCCCAGTCTTTATACTCTGGACCCAATGGGTTCACTTATTCCAGATAAATATGCAACAATAGGTTCAGGGGCCCAGATCGCAGTGGGAGTACTAGAGGAATCTTACAGAGATGGATTGACCCTAGAAGAGGGAAAGGATTTAGCTCTAAGAGCCATGAGATCTGCAATAAAAAGAGACATCGCAAGTGGAAATGGCATCGATCTTCTTTTAATATCTAAAGATGAAATTATAGAGGAAAACCTAACTCTTTAACCTCAATTTTATTAACTCTCAGAAATCTTAATGAAGTAATTATTCAGCAAACATCATCTTGGATGAATCTTGCTGGATAAGAAACATTTTGACTTCTCTCTCACTCCAACAAACAAAATTTACATAGAAAATAGTATACACATGCTATAAGACTCCAAAAAATTTTAGTGTAAAAAAATGTATAAAATTTTTTATAGGATTATGCTTCTCATTGTTTAAAAGGGATTCTGCCTAATAAATTACCTCAAAATCTTGGAAAACATAAGTACCAACTGATGAGTAGACCTCATCTATAACGTATATGCATAAACGTCTTCTAAACTAAGGGACTTGTTACAAGCACAGGTTCTATAATGTAAAGAGCTAACTCTACTTTCAGATGAATCCTACTATTACCCATTGTACTCTCTGTCAAATCTTTAGTTGGTGAATTCAATCAGATGACATCCACTTTGATTTCAATGAAACTACAATACTTGACTACTATGATCCAATAACCATTTAATAGATCCACTCGAGTAGAAACCTTCATTTTAACTGGTTACACCCCTAATCCAAAACTTAATAAAATCAGCTGTCTCAAATCTTTAAAACTTAAACACCTGCGATAAACCTAGTTGATGAAACAACTCTCTACTCAGAGTTCAGCGATCCAATCTATTAATTTATTAAAAATCATAATATTTTTTAAATAACCTTAAATCAATGCAATATACGCACCAATAATCCTTAGGAGAAAGTTTAAGAGTTGCCTCTTAATTCTAAACACCAACCTAAAGAAAGTAGAAACACTTGAAGTTAAGGAAGCTATGTAAGCTACCCTTCCAGATTAATTTAAGTCATTAGGAAGAGATGTGATAAATGGGACGCCGGAGAAAAAGTGCACCTAAACATGGCTCATTGGCTTACCTCCCTAGAGGTAGAGCTAAAAGTCCTATAGGAAAAATAAACTACTGGCCACCGATTGAAGCTGATTCCCCAACTCTCTTAGGGTTTTCTGGTTATAAAGTCGGAATGAGTTATATATATACGATCAGTGATAAAACGGGATCTCCCATATTCGGTCAAGAGGTTTTCACTCCCATCACTTATATAGAGACACCTCCAATGGTCGTCTGTGGATTTCGTGCTTATTTGCTGACACTCAATGGCTTAAAATCATTTTCTGAAGTTTGGGCAAAGAAATTTCCAAAAGAAATTCAGAGAATTTCTCCCTTCCTTAAAAATGTAGACTTAAAAACTTCCTTAAATATAATAGAAAATTCCCTAGATCAGATTTCCGAGTTCCGAGCACTTCTCGCCACTATACCTCTCTTATCTAATGTTTCTCAGAAAAAACCTGACGTTTTTGAGGTCAAAGTTGATGGAGGAACAGTAAAGGATCAACTGAACTATCTTAAAGACCTTCTAGGTAAGAAGGTGGAACTATCAGAAATATTCAAAGAAGGGCAGTTTGTTGATGTTGTAGCAGTAACAAAGGGTAAAGGGATACAAGGACCTGTAAAACGTTGGGGTGTTAAGAAACTTCATCATAAATCCAATAAAAAGGTGAGGGGTGTCGGTACACTTGGAGCTTGGAGGCCTCATTATGTGATGTACACGGTTCCTCGTGCTGGTCAAATGGGTTTCCATCAAAGAACTGAAAGAAATAAAAGGATTTTAAAAATTGGTAATGATGGTGAAGCCGTAACTCCACGAGGGGGCTTCCCACATTACGGTGTGATCAGAAAAGATTATCTGATTCTGAAAGGCAGCATTCCAGGTTCTACAAGACGTTTATTAAAATTTCGTTACGCATCTCATCCACCATTGCAGTCTCAGGAAATTGCCCCTAAAATAATACCATTTTTAGAAACATGAAGAGAGGAGAAAGATATCTTTGAATATTCAAGTCTACGATCTACAGGGCAATATAAAAAAAACTATCGAGTTACCTAAAATCTTTGAGACACCTCTTAGACCAGATGTGATAAAAAGAGCAGTTTTAGCTCAGCAATCACATGGAATTCAACCTCAAGGTCGAGACCCCATGGCTGGAAAGCGAACATCCGCTATCTCAATGGGAACAGGACATGGTACAGCAAGACTGCCAAGAGTTAAGGGCAGTCGTTTCCCAAGGGCTCAGCAGGGGGCATTTGCTCCGAGTACTGTTGGGGGTCGCCTTACACATCCACCGAGGTCTGAGAAAAAAATTTATAAGTTTATTAATAAAAAAGAGCGTCGTCTAGCCATACGTTCAGCTATCGCAGCTACGGCAAATAAAACTCAGATAGCTTATCGAGGACATATAGTTGAAGATATCCCAACGTTCCCTCTGGTCATTGTTGATGAGCTCCAAGACATAGACTATGCTGGTGAAGCCCGAAATTTCTTTAAAAATTTAGGTCTCTGGCGTGATTTAGAGAGGGTGTATAGATCAAGGAAGATTAGGGCTGGTAAAGGGAAGATGCGGGGGCGAAAGAGGCGACACAGTGTTGGTCCTCTACTTGTTATCCATAAGAATGGAGGAGTTAGAAAAGCAGTTAGTAACTTTCTCGGTGTCAATGTAATTAAGGTCAATTATTTAAATTCTGAAGCCTTAGCCCCTGGAACTGTTCCTGGAAGGTTGACTGTCTGGACTAGCTCTGCTATCGATAATCTCAAAACTCTCTTTATGTGAGATGGTAAATATGATAACTAATAAAAATATTATTCTGTACTCCTTGATGACAGAAAAAGCTGTAAATTTAATTGAAAGTGAAAATAAACTCACCTTCATTGTTGATCTTAAAGCAAATAAATATAAAGTAAAAAAAGCTATTGAGGAACTTTATGACGTAAAGGTTGATAAAGTTAACCTTTTAATAACCTTTAAAAGCTTAAAAAAAGCTTTCGTAAAATTGAAACCTGAAGATAAAGCTTCAGATCTGGCAATAAGGCTTGGAATATTCTAATAATTATCTAAAGGATGTCAGTTTATGGGGAAAAGAATCAGAGTTCAGAGGAGAGGTCGTGGAGGTTCAACTTTTAGGTCACTGCCTCATAAACGTGTTAAACCATCAAAATATTTCACTCTTCATAAAACTGGAGTAAAATATCCACTTACTGCTTCTGTAAAAGAACTTATTCATGAACCTGGTAGAGGATCACCTTTAGCAAAAATAACAGTTGAAAACGGAGCAGTCTTCTACATCGTAGCACCTGAAGGAATTTCCGTCGATCAAGAAATTGAAATGGGTCCATCAGCTCAAGCTGCAATAGGTAACATCCTTCCTGTGAGCCAGATTTCCCCTGGAACACTCGTTTGCAATCTTGAACATAATCCTGGAGATGGTGGTAAATTCG
>JAUWWH010000087.1 GCA_030617005.1 Candidatus Bathyarchaeota archaeon
GGTAATCATAGTCACCCTCATCGTTAAAGTAAGGTCGAATTAGAAGATCCGAACCAACTTTTAATGCCAATTTCATGATTTCAGGGACCATTTCTGGGGGAGGACGAATTGAGTAGATTAGATCAGCTCCAACATAAAACATTAATTGAGGTTCAAAGATGTTATCATAGACAGGTTCTAGTTCGACGCATTCCTCTTTTATAGTAGCAAGTTTCACTCTGTCAATATCCGTAACGATCACACTGACAGACGGTAATAATTCCTTCAGACGAATAGCTACAAATGGATACGAACCGACACCGATTTCAACTACCCTCTCAATGTTACTGTAATTCTTTATTACAAAGTCGACAAAGTCTTCGGTATCAAGAAGCTTCAAAGAGGATAACCCCCAAAGCTAGTATGAAAAGGGGGATTATTTGAGTTCTTTCGACCACTTGGGTTCAAAGAGAGGTTTTTCTCTATTGGACCTCTCTCTTGACCGACGGAGTTCTTCAAGCATAAGTTTCTGTTCGATACTAGCAACCATTAATCTTGTTCGATTGACGACATCTGGATTGACACTTACGCTAGTGGCACCTTCTCGGAGTAGAAATTCTAGGTATTCAGGGTAGTTGCTTGGTGCTTGACCGCATATACTTGTAGTAACGCCATTTGCTCTACAGATCTGAATTACGTGGGAAATAAGCCTTAATACAGCGAGGTTTCTTTCATCATATATTTCCTGAACCGCAGCGTCATTTCGATCTAGGCCTAAGATCAGCATGGTATAGTCATTTGTGCCAAAGGAGACACCATCGATTCCTTCTTCGATGAACTTATCAATGAGGATTCCTGAGCTAGGGACTTCAATCATAATCCAAAGTTTAAAGTCTGGACCACGTACCAATCCTTCATCTACCATGAGTTTCTTAGCTAATCTGAACTCAGAAATAGTACGGACAAAGGATAACATGACATGTAGATTCTTTAGACCATACTCCTCACGAACCATCCTGATGGCTCTGCACTCAAGACGGAATATATCAGGTTCTTTTGTGTATCGAAAACATCCACGATATCCAATGAGGGGGTTAGGTCCAACATGCCCAGCGTCTAATTCATATTTCTTACCACCAAGTAGGCTTAGGAACTCATCAGGCTTAAAATCTAGAAATCTATACACTACAGGACCTGGGGCGAAGGCTTCTGTCACTTTCCGTATGCCCTCAGCAAAAGAGGTGACCATCTTTTCGCCACCGCCTTCTTCGATGAGAAGTCGGGGGTGCTTACCTACACTTAACATAAGATGTTCTGCTCTGAGAAGTCCTACACCGTCTGGTTTTGACTCATTATAAACTTTTGATGCTATCTCTGGGATGGAAAGGTTCACATAGATCTTGGTCCCGGTTATTGGAGTAGAAGCTATAGCAGATATGACTGCCGTGGGAGTTTCTAAAGGTTTAATCAAATCCTCTACGTATCCTTCGTAAACAATGCCGATCTTCGCATCTACAGTGTAATCAAAGTCATTTTTTATGACCTCAGTACCGTTTCCAGTTCCAACTATGCATGGAATGCCTAATTCTCGAGAAACTATGGCTGCATGGCAGGTCATTCCACCATCATTAGTAATGATGGCTCCCGCTATCCGCATGTAAGGTACCCAATCAGGAGTCGTCATCCCAGTTACGAGGATGTTACCTTTCTTGAGCAGTTTAACAGCTTCTTGAGTAGACAAAACTATCTTTGCTTTGCCTGCAGCAATTCCTGGACTGGCAGGTGAACCTTTAATGACTATGTTTCGTTTCATTACAAAGGTGGGAGTTTCCTGTATTTCGGGCTTGACTTTCTCGCTCCAAACGGTTTCAGGTCTAGATTGGACAATGAAGACGTTTTCAGGGAAAGCTATATCTCTATCAATAGCCCACTCAATGTCTTGAGCCATTCCACCATAATGCTTCTCGATTATTTTAGCAATTTCAGCGAGTTTAATGATTTCCTCATCGTTTAAACAAGGTTGTTTCTGTCGCTCTTGGGGTATATTTGCGTGGATAGTCTTACCTGTCTCAGGATCACGTATATACTCAATCTTCTTTTTGGCAATTTTTCTATCTGTGATCTCCATAGATACTTTATTAACTAAAAAGTCGTCCGGAGTAACAGAACCGGATACAACTGATTCACCAAGTCCCCAGTTACCTTCTATAAGGATCTGGTTAGGTTCTCCCGTTACTGGATTGATAGTGAACATGACTCCTGCAACTGTAGAGTTTACCATCTGTTGAACAGATACACTAATGAAGACATCCTCATGTTTGAAATCTTTTTCCGTTCGATAGAACATTGCTCTAGCTGTGAATAGACTTGACCAACAACGTACGACCATCTCAAGGAGTTCATCAACCCCTTTAACATTGAGAAAAGTATCCTGTTGTCCAGCAAAGGAAGCACCTGGTAAATCTTCAGCTGTTGCACTTGACCTTACTGCGACAAAGATTGTAGTAGAACCTGTTTTTTTACTTAGTTCGTGATAAGATTTTTTAACAGCATTCTGGATATCTTGGAGCATAGGAGTGGATTCTATAAGCTTTCGAATTTTTTGAGATGCCTCTGCATACAGCTGAGGATTATTGATATCGGTGATTGTCTCTCTGATGGTTGAATATATCTTTTCATCGATGCCTGTTTCTGATATGAATCTCTTGTAAGCGTATGAAGTAATAGCAAAACCTGGAGGAACTGGAATTCCAGCTTGAGTCATCTCTCCCAGATTTGCGTTTTTACCTCCAACTAAGGGGATGTCAGATTTATTCAATTCATCAAACCAGAGAATGAGCTTCTCTGATCTCATTTTTCTTCCTTTTAATTTACTCAAAAAACTTAACCTCTATTTTTTCTTTTGACGTTAGACTGTTTTTACTTTTAAACGTACTCTTTCCAAATCTAACGGTAGCATACAATAAACGATATAAAAAGGTTATGTAACATAATATTCGCAAACTGAGTCAAAATTTCAAGCAGGTCGCGGTATAGGAAATATATTATCGTTATTCTATGCTGTACTTTTCTTCGAAAGGTTTAAGTTTAGTTTGATTTAAAATTCTTACTTAAATAAGGAGATAAAGTATGCGTGATAAAAGCCTAGGATCCTTAATATTTGTTTCAGGATTGATAGGTGTGATAGCTTATATTTATTGGCTCTTTGGACCATCAAACCCTGAGTGGTTATTCATAATAAATGGTGTTCGGTGGGCCATAGTGTTGCCAATTGCTTGTGTTGTTTTAGCCATACTTTTTGTCGGTATGTGGATAGGATGGACAATGGTTGTTACACCACCAGTAGGTCTAATCGAAGAAGAAAGACATACTGAAGAGGGGAAAGAGGAAAAGTAACTACTCTAAAACAAGAACTTATAAAAGGAGCAATTAACAGTATTCCTCTATTCAATCCCTAACTCCCGAGCTCGTTGAGTTGCTTTCTCCACAGCTCTAATAATGGATGCTCGGACATTTCCAATCTCAAGCTCAAATAAACCACTTACAGTTGTTCCTCCAGGCGTTGCCACCATACCCTTAAGCTTTTTAGGGGGCTCCCCCGTCTCAAGAAGCATCTTTGAGGAACCATACAGTGTTTGAGTGGAAAGGATTAACGCCACATCTTCAGGTAGACCAACCTTCACACCACCAGCAGTTAACGCTTCAATAAAGAGGTAAACGTAAGCTGGCCCACTTCCACTTAGTCCAGTCACAGCGTTTAAGTGTTTTTCATCTAAAAGAAGAACTTTCCCAATTGAGCTAAAGATTTCTTTAGCATATTGTATGTTTTCAATAGAAGTTCCAGGCAAGGGGGCTAGAACAGTCATGCCTTCCCCAATCATACATGGACTATTAGGCATAGCTCGGATTAAAGAAACGTTTTTTTGTAGATGACGAAGAATGAAAGATGTTGAGATTCCAGCAGCAATTGAGATGAGCAGATGTTTAGAGTTAAGCTGTGCTTTAATGTCACCTAACACCTTTTTCATATCTCGAGGTTTAACAGCTATAACAACGATATCACTATTATTTACAAGTTCATCACTTTTGGAATAACAAGTGATCGGATACTTCTTAGATATGTATTCTTTCCGTTCAACACTAATATCACTAACCCCAACCTTTGCGGGGTCTATTAATTTCGATCTTATTAAACCTGAGACCAAAGCTTCTCCCATCTTTCCGATTCCGATTAGTCCTATTCTTCTATCAAACGCCAACATAATGAATCACCTAATTAATTCGTAATGAATTAAATTATTCTTTTCTCGCCCATACGGGCATATTTCATTATTTAACTTAAACACCTATGCTCAATAATAAATAATATAGATAGTAGTAAGTGGAAGATTTTCTATAAATTTCTCCTATTTTTTCATCAAATCCCAAGGATATATATCACATTCGAACATCAATATATCAAAATTAGTAAGTTGTACGAGTTTTTCTTCATTGAATTAACATGAAAATTAAATTATCGTATTCATTACATAGCCTCTTAAAGTTTTTTTAAACTTAAAAAAACAGTCCTCTTAATTCATGGTATAAAGAAGGTAAATAGTTCAATCTTTGAAGAAAGAGGGGACTTATAAAAAAACTTAAAATTTATTGATGGTGTATTCATCTAAAGCCTTGTAAACGTGGTCTTGTTCAGGGGGAACAATCTCTGTTGGGGTTCCATCGGTTTTAATTAACGTTCGATCATTTTCTAAACTTGTAATTTTTCCTATAACAGAAGCCATAATTCCCTCCTTTTGTAATGAAGACTTGACAGCATTAACTTTATTCGATTTCGTTACAATGAGCAATGCGCCAGATCCCATTATTTTCAGAGGATCTATGTTGAGAATATTACAGATGGTTTTAGTTTCATATGATATAGGTATTCTCTCTTCGTATACAGTAACCCCTACACGTGCTGCTTCAGCTAACTCCCATAAACCGTTGATTACTCCACCCTCAGTTGGATCATGCATAGCATCAATTCCTCCCACCTCAACAGCAAGCATAGCTTCTCTCACAATACTAATTTCGTTAATTAAACCTCGAGCTTTTTCAAGAGATGTTTTACTAAGTTTATTCTCCAGAATGCTAGCTAAATCAGTTGCTAGAATCGCAGTTCCTTCTATACCTGCTTGTTTTGTTAAAATAATTTCATCTCCAGGTCTTGCACCACTAGAAGTTACATATGCGTCTCTAGCTGCTTCACCAATCATGAAACCAATAATGATGGGATGATTAAGTCCTGGTGTAACCTCTGAATGACCTCCTATAACACTTATATTCAATTCATGAGCAGCTTGATCAATTTGACGCATAATTATTCCAAGCAATTCTTCATTAGCCTGCGTAGGTAAGAGAATTGAATTCAAAAACCATAAGGGTTTGGCTCCACAAGTAGCAACATCATTAGCATTAATATGAA
>JAUWWH010000249.1 GCA_030617005.1 Candidatus Bathyarchaeota archaeon
CAACAGAATAATTCCCATCAGAAAATGATGTGTGAATGTGAAGATCAATCTTTTCAACGAGGGGGGAACCTCTACTAGACAATTATGCTTTGTTCTCCTTATTTCTCTAACCAGGGATCAGAGGCGCTAGATCAGGAGAAACTGTAAAACATGCGATAAAAATCACTATTACCAATAGAGCCATAATCTTCCTCTTCTTTGAGAGTGGAGACACCTCATCTAATAATTCTGGATGTCTCCCACCTAGAAGGAATATTAACAATAATGCCATTACCCACCATCCTGTTAAAACCATCACGCCCATCATTAGGTATGATAATCTACGATGCCATTTTGGGCCAAGCACTGCTCTGGATACGTGGCCACCATCAAGTTGTCCTATTGGAAAAATGTTAAGAAATGTTAGAAGGGTCCCCAACCAGCCCGCAATAGCGATTGGATGAAGAAAGTAACTATAGCTATTTTGCCCCTGAAATATAAGTGGTTTAAGAAACATAAACAAAGCCGGAAGAGCAAGAGTTTGTCCAGAACCCATCGTTAACTCTATCCTAGCATATTCCTCCATGCTCACAGGAACTGACCAAGAGTACCCTAGAAAAGAGACGATTAAGGCGACAAGGAAACCGACAAGGGGTCCAGAGATACCTATGTCAAACAGTACATTACGATTCAATGTTTGACTCTTCTGTCTTATGATGGCCCCAAAGGTTCCTAAAGGAGAAAATCCTGGTATTCCTGGTATAAATAAGGGGAGACTGGTCTCAACGTTATGTCTTCGACAAGCAATATAATGTGCCAACTCATGAAGACCTAATATGCTCATCACGGATATTGTGTATGCAGCTGTAAGCCAATAGAGATTAAAAGTTTCGTCTCTCCCTAAAATCTTTAAAAGATCGATATAGCCCGAAGCGTTGATGTAACCTGAGATAGTAACGGTTATTATTGTTGCGATGAATAGGATTAATGGATAGTTTAATGTAAACGATCTTCTTAAAGGAGCAGGCTGAGGTTTACTTAATTTAGCTGTTAATTGTAGGTATTCATCACTCTTACGAATTATTACATCTATTCCTTTAATGTTAAGTTTAGTTCTTATCCGTTTTAACTTCTCCTCAAGTTGAGGTTCAGGAATGATGATGAATGTCGGTGTATCTTCTCTTATGTAAGCATCTATAATTTGGAATTCAGTTTCCACAAGATCTTTAATATCGAAATAAATAGAACTTATATCTCGATTAGCCATACTTGTCATCCAATTTCAAACCAAAGAGACGCACTTATACTAATATAAACATTATCTCTTCATGTAGTTCCCTCTTCCAATCACACACAATATCCCAAATACTCCTTAATCCAATGCAACTGAAAGCTACTAACATAGCAATATTACCGGGAATTCCGCGTTTACAAAGTCTATAAAATTATAAGCTTTAAATAACAAGTCTCCTTTGATCTATGTAAATTGGTCCTAATTTTATGAAATGATCCCATTCTAAAAGGTTTATCATGATTTAGGAAATTTCAATAAACCTACTACTCATAAACATAATAGCTTAAAGGTTGAACGATTTGTCGTTAAAGGAAATGATTAAAAGCTTTCGAGAAGAACTCGAAAGGAAATCCACTGTTCGAGAAGAACTTTTTTCAATTTCAAGGAAAATTACATTTCTATCTAAACTGTCAATCATAACTATACATCAAGATGATTTTTCGAATGCAAAAGAAAAATTGTCTGAAGCTGGAAAAATGTTAAAAAAGATGAATGAACTTACCTCAATCAACCAAGAACTGATAACCGGTTCTATGAGAATAGCGCATCAAGAGTATGCTGAAGCCCAGATTTTCCTCCAGATTGTAGAAAACGATGCGTTCCCTACCCCTCATGAAATTAACATCCCGACTACTGAATACCTCCTCGGTCTTGCTGACGCTATTGGTGAATTTCGGAGGAGAGCTTTAGATTCTTTAAGGAAGAATAGAGTAAACATTGCAGAAACCTCCCTCCAAATCATGGAAAATATCTACTTAGAACTTGTCTCCCTTGAAGGAGCTTACCGCTTAATCCCTGAACTAAGACGGAAATGTGATATTGCCCGTCGTCTTATAGAGCTGACCATGGGGGAGCTTTCAACTGAAACAAGACGGAGGTCTCTGGAGAAAGCTATTTTTCGTCTTGAGAAAAAGATAAGTGTCGAAAAAGATACAGAGAACTCTGAAGAGAATATTCAAAGTTAAAATATTTTTGGTTCAAAAAAACTTTTTTTAATTTCAATTAGAATGCTACCTCAAGCAAGAAAAATATTAAAATTGCATTGAGGTCAATTCAATCAACATTAATATTGGTCTTATAAAGATATTCTGAGTTCTTTCTCTTCGTTTCACTTGCTAATTTATGTGCGTAATATAAGGGACTAGGCAGCTTATATTTTCCCATACATCCTCTAGTGATTTCAATTGACGACTCTAAACTGACTAGATGTCCCGGAGAAATAAAGATGGGTCTACAGCTTTTCTTAGATTTAAAGATCCACCCAACCGCTCTACTCTCGTAAAACAAGGGTACATATTTGTCAACTTCCTCAGGTGTAACCTTATATTTTCCACAGAGGTTACTCTGTGCAACACC
>JAUWWH010000108.1 GCA_030617005.1 Candidatus Bathyarchaeota archaeon
CCAAGATACGCCCGTATGCTTTATTGATGGGAATTGTCTCCGAATCTAAAGCATGCAAATCAAAAGTATTTGTAATTCTTTTGAACGCCTCTTTCTCAGTTACATAAGAAAACCGTTTTATCATTTATATATCACCAACGAAGAAAACCCCCACTTATTTTTTAAGTTTACGTCAGATTGAAGAGGAACTTGTCATAGATGGAAATTACGTTCTGAACCTCAGTTATAGTATCTCAAGATCAAAGTTACCGAAAATTGTCAGAGAACCTTGAATTACTTGTTTGACCTTCTGGCCATCATTAGTCTCTTACTGCCTATTATCTATTCAATAAAGATAATTTAATCACATGTCTTACTTAGAAATATTACAAAATTGCTGGATAGCACACGCACTTTATCATCATTAAATAGGTAGTAAAGAATTTATTAAAAAAGTAACTAAGGCTTTTTGTGATTCAATTTATTTAATTTCCTAGATTCTTAAATAATGAACCTAGATCTTATTCTCATTTTTATTCGTTTTCTCTATGGCTTCAAAAAATTCTATTTCTACTTCCCTATGTTTATGGATTATTTCTCATTGATTTTCTTCTCTTTCTTTTTCCTGAATGTTTTAAGTTGGATAAACTGTTATAGGTGTCTCCACAGTAGTTTGAGCTGTTCTGGATACTCAGCCACTTTGTTCACAGTGTAGATCACTCTTCCTTTAGGAGATACCACAAGTGGAATATTATCTTGGATACTGTTGACATAGCTTGTATAATCGATGTTATTATGAAGTAGTTAGTGTGTCGTAGAGAAGCAGAGGTAGCGTCCTGATTTATCTTCAATAACGATCTTACTAAACCCAGTATGTTTTAGTAATTGTTTCATTTCGTCCTTTTTGGGAAGTGCGTCATGGGTAACCGCTGTTGAAAGGGTATGATGTGCCTTAATCTCTGCGCTATTGAGGGCATGGGCGATGAGGAGTCTGCCTCCAGGTTTTAGCACGCGATTCATCTGATTTAGGGCTTGTACTCTGTTCTCAAGATGTGGAAATAGGCCAAAACAGATGATTATGTCAAAGGATTCTGAAGGCAAAGTCAGTTCTTCCACATCTTGGAGTTCAATGGTCACGTTTCTAATATTACCATATTTGGATCGACTTCGCTGCACCATCTTTTCTGCATAATCGATGGCCGTAATAGAGCCTGTAGGACCGATGGCTTCAAGTAAAAAGGGGATTAATATTCCTGTACCAGTGCCCACGTCTAGAATAGTCTGTCCAGGTTTTAGATCAATCTTGGAGATAAAGTTCTGAAGAAACGTAGCTAGTTTTGAGGTGTAAAATTTCTCATTCCAATCTTGCGCTGCTTCGTTAAAGTATGTTTTCCGACTCATTCTTAATCAGCACTCATTTTCTTGCATGTCTGTTTGATATATGTAGCTTTAGGATTAGATGTTTGGTGTTCACTTTAAGTTTTGTAATTTTATAGTTTTGAAACTCTTTTACATATCCTAAGATGTCTTTAACGATCACTCTGTTTCCATCAGATTTAGTGTATACCGTGTCCTTGAATATTGTATTGGCATTAATGATTTCTTTAAACCCACACATCGTTCTTCCATTCTTCGTTACTGGGTGGATAGAGATTCTGAAATGTCTCCTCCAGAGCGAGGATAAGGGTTCCATAGGATTCTAACAGGTGACTCTGCTCATATTCAACAACGCTTCTTTTGACCAACACGTCGTAAAGGGCTTTGATGGATTCTAACCGAAAGGTCGTCAGCTATTCAACTTTCGTCGGATCTGCAAGCGTTTTCACTAGGTCAAGCGGTATATTCACCTTTCTGAATCTGTCAAGGCCCTTCTTTAGTTCTTTGATGAACTCCTCTTCCTCTTTTACGAATTCCTTCAGTCTCACTTCCATCTCAAACGTTTCCCTTGAAAAGTTTTCACCTATTTTTTTTACATACTCTTATGATTTTACACCTCTGTTCTTATTTCTGAATCTGACCTCCGAACACTCCGCGTGATTCGATTGCCTTAACCAGAATGAACCCTAAGGTTCCACCGAACAATCCTCCTGCGGCGTGGAGGCTAATGAAGATGAAGACTGTGCCGAACATCTGACTTATTATTCCGGGAGCCATGAAAAAGGGGCCAATTATGGAACCTGCAAAAGCACCTGAGATTACTGACAGAGCGACTAAACTTATTGCACTTACTTTTAGATTGCCAAAACAAGTCTTGTACCCTACGATTCTCGTTGTTACATCGAATAGGACACTTGCTGCTAAGAAAGCTACAAATTGTGTGGCAGTAGGACGGAGGATGAAGTTGATCATTGTTGATATGAGACCAACAGCTGTGGCGGCTCCAAGTTTTCTAGTCCACCACACCACTATGATTAGGCAGGTGAAACCGATTAAATCGCAGGTAAAGGGGAGATGGGTTACCGTCCAGAAGACGGGTGAGATAATCATATTGAGCACTCCCCACAGAGCAGCACACATAGAGATCGCGACGACGTCACGGCTGGTGAAGTAGACTATGATTCTCCTCCTCTAAATAGTAATACTTTTTTTAATAAACGTATTACGGTTATTATTAAAGTTTTATAATTTAGTAATACTAACTAAAGTGTAGGAGTTAGTCTTGTCTAAGAAACAGGTATCCCGAATCAGCATTTCCGTACCATCAGATTTGCTCAAGAGCTTTGATGATCACCTTAGACGTTTAGGGTACACTAATCGATCAAAAGCCATACAAGATACGATGCAAAACTTCGTAACTGAGGCTAAATGGGTATGTGAGAAACAAGGGCAAGGAATCGGCGCTATTGCCATGATCTACGATTATAAAGTTAAAGGTCTGGAAGCGGAATTAACGGATGTGCAACACCAGTTTGAAGCGACCATCAGATCATCCATGCACGTTCACCTAGATAATAAACACTGTTTGGAGATCATTGCAATTAAAGGGAAAGCTTCTGATGTCCGAGATCTCACCCAGGAGCTGAAGACGAAGAGAGGGGTAAAAGGATTAAAACTCGCCCTCGTCACCCTCTAACAGTAATGAGCATAATGCGCGTTGAACATGTAGACTCCTTAATGTTCTGCTAGTCTAAAGGATTAAGTGCTCCCATCGACTCCATAATTGTTGGAAATAGAGAATTTATTGAAAGAGTTAGAATCATTCAGATAATGCTTGGTGTAGGTATGAGACAGGCTGGAATTATTGCAGCTCCAAGGATAATAGCGTTGGAAAAGATAGTGACCTGATTACACGAGAATCATAAAAATGTTAAGATTTTTGCTTCGTTCGATAACAATAGGATGGCATGTATACCTTTTTTGAACCGCTCTAGGTGTGGGGTGGGTTCCAATAAATTCCAAAACCTCCGTAATCAACGCTTTCACTACTTTCACTCCTCCTTTCAGGGAACTTAATTAACCTTTATGTCTCTCTTAAACGCTAAGCACTGGATGTTGCATGGTAGGTTAGGCGTCCTTCAACTTTCCGTTTGATGTTTTGGTGGTTTCGGAGATATTCTTCGAGGACTTCTTTAGCTGAAGTAGTGACGACTTTTGAATTTCCTGCTTGTAAGAGTTCCTCCTGGGTGAGATTGATATTGGCTAGTGCATTGTTGAAGTGATATCCTTGGAAGCATATGCTGTACATCTTGTCATTTATCACTTTCTTGCCAGAGATTTGGAGTGAAACAAGTTTGTGCGTGGCATCGCAGTAGACAGCTTTCACGTTGGCGTTCACTTGGTAACATTCGCCTTCGGAATTTCGATTTTCTGGACGCATAATGTATGTGAAGATTTTTTGGAGTTGCGCTCCTGTGATGGTGTAGCGTGTGAGAGTATCATCATATGGGAAACAACTATGTAGATCTTTAAGGGTGACTAAGAGGCCCAATTCTTTGCTACGGATGGAACCGCTTCCCACCAACATCACGTCACATTCTGTCACCTCACCAAAGGCGTCGGCGACGAGATTTCCCAGGGAGGTTTCCTGTTCGCGTTGGGGATGGGTCAGTTTTATGGCTAGTTTACAGATCACTGTCTTGTATTTGCGATCAATTTCAGTTTGAAAAGTGACGATGTAATCTTGTAGCATCTTATCAGGTTCCACCAAGTCCTCATTGATCGGGATCAACTGCCATGTATACTCCACGATGGAGTTAGTGTCGTCATCCACAACAATATCAAACCGTCCAATCTGATCCGAGCCCACACCAGCCTGGACGATTAAGATATTGTTTACCTTCCGTGGTTTGTCAAGGACGGTGTGGGAGTGCCCCCCAATGATGATGTCAACCCCCCATTCAGGGCGTAAAAGGTTCGCTAACTCAACGTCGGATTCAAACCCGATGTGTGTAAGTAAGATGGTGAGATCGATGTCATCATTCTTATATACATTCGTAATTTTACCCACCTCGAGACTGGCTTCCTCCAACGTGACAAAACTACTAATGAGCGCATCCTGTTTAAGTGCATCCATCACTTTCTCAGTGAGAATGCCCGTGAAGAGGATGTCAAACCCCGCTTGATTCAAGATGATGTAGGGTTGCATCAACCGCTTATTGTATTTACTGATGTATAAATTCGCATTCACGATGGGAAAGTTCGCCATCTTCTCTAGAAAGAGGAGATGTGGTAACCCATAATCAAACTCATGGTTACCAAGCGCAACCACATCTGGAGCCAAATAATTCATGATCTCCATCGTGGAGATGCCTTTATATTCCGCATCAATCAAAGAGCCCTGCACCATATCCCCAGAGATTA
>JAUWWH010000041.1 GCA_030617005.1 Candidatus Bathyarchaeota archaeon
AATTTTAGGCTAATTTTATATAAACCGAAAAAACTATTTAATCTTTTGTACATATGTTTTTTTAGATAAAATTGAAAAGTTTAAAAGATATATTTAATGAAACCATAAGTTACATTCGTTTCCTTAAAAAAAATAAGTGTCCTAATTATGTTTATGAGTTTGAGAAACCAGAACCCATTAAAAGATTATTTTTAGAGAATCAATAAATGAAGAGTATTTCTGGAATAGAATGGTACGATAAGATTAGGGAGGTGAAAGTGGGGAATGATTAAGCGCAAAATGAAAAATAAAAAGCGGAAAGCGTTTAAGAGGAAGCTCAAGAGAAAGGCAATTTTGAAAAGGTGAAGTGATGCATAATGAAAATAAATAAAATAATTGTTATCTTGGGAGTTTTCGTTTCCATTATCGGCTACTATTTAACAACCATAAATGTAAAAGTTCCTGCTATGTGGAGGGATTGTCCTTATGTATAATATGGTGCATCCTCATCAAGCCCTTGGATATGTAAAACAATTTTGGTAGGTTCTGTTGTGATAGTAGGGCATATTTTATACAAAAAAGGTGAAAGCGGGAAATGATTAAGCGCAAAATGAAAAATAAAAAGCGGAAAACATTTAAGAGGAAGCTTAAGAGGAAGGAGAGATTGAAGTAAATGCCGATCACAAATATAGAACATAGAGAGATTGCAAGGAGACATAGACTTTACTTTATGATTTGTAGGCAATGTGGAGCCCGCAACGCGTGGAAGGCAAAGAAATGTCGAAAATGTCGAAGCAAAAAGTTGAGGCAGAAAAAGAGGGAAATTACCAGATGAGAAAAACAGGAGTCTGCATACGAATGTACAGGTACAGATTTGAACCAACCACCTCCGCCTGCCCCATATTTGAACGCAAAGAAGATGTTGATGCTGATTCAGCTAAACAGTGTCAATTCTGCAAAAGTTATGAGGTTAAATAAAAAGTTGAGAGTTAGCGAGAAATGACCACGTGTATGTGGAGAACCGTTACAGTTCGACTGTAAGAAAGCCATCCTTCTGTCATTAGATGCCCGAAATATTTTTAGTCCTTCGTAGAGTTAAAGCTGAAAAAGAGAGGATAGACCTCTAAACATAAAGTGTTAGATGAAACCTGATTTAGATAATAAGAAGATTATGGTTTACTAATATTAAACGAAATCGAAATATTTGACAAAATAATGCATTCAATAAATCTGAAAGATTGCTAAATATGAACATGTAAATATTTGGGGATTAAATGTTAACCACATATTTCTAAATTAACTACTTATAGTTAACTAATTGTTTACTCTATTTATATCTGTACTATAAACGGTGGACCCCCATTCTTTGTCCAGTTTGTCGATATCAGAAGTTACGCTAGAAACTTTATGGTAACGTCCTTACAATTTTTTTATATCTACTAGATAGTCCAATCCATAAATAATCGAGAAATATCATTTAGTTAAAATGTGATCAACGATTGCTCCAGCAATATCAATTGTTGTTGTTGATTGTAAACCCTTAAACCCTGGTTGACTATTAATTTCATTGATTATATACCCATCTTCTCCTTCCATAATATCTACCCCCGCAATATCACATCCAATTATTTGAGTTGCTTTTACAGCAATATTTGTCACTTCAGTATTAGGTTTAAATGGTAGAGTTTTAGCTCCTTGACTAACATTAGTCTTCCAATTCTCTGCAATCCGGTACATAGCAGCTATTACTTTATTTCCTACAACGAAGGCCCTTATGTCTCTATTTCCATGGGGAATGAACTTTTGGATATAGAGAACATAGTGGTAAAATGATAAAGATCTGAATATCCTCCTCGCCACTTCCGCATCAGTAACTCTTGTTACTCCTATTCCTCGAGAACCAAAGATTGGTTTTATCACAACATCACCACCGAGTTTGTTGAATGAATTTAGAGCTTTTTTAGGATCCTCAGTCACTACTGTTTCAGGGACGTTTAATCCATTTTCCTCTAAAAGTGTTAAAGAGTAGTATTTATCGACCGCAATTTCTATTGATGAAGGGGAATTTATTACGAGTAAGCCTAATCTTTCCATTCGACGAAGATAATTCATTCTAAAGAATATCTCATCTAGAGACCCTCGTCCGATTGGTCTTACGATTACGGCTTTTAAATCTTGGAGAGCATCAATCCTTTTTTTAATGATAATCTTTGGTTTACACACAACGCTTGCGGTGATGTCGCGAAAACTAAAGGGTACGGGTTCTATCCCTCTTTCTTTGATTGCATCAACGATTCTAGATGAGCACCAAGCACGTGGATTTCTAGTAAGGAGTCCTATTTTCATTTTAATTATCCCTTTTCACAAAGTTGTTTGAGAGAATAAGTTCAATTAAATACTTATCTTATTCCCATGACCGTAAAATAATAGGTTTAGCCGACATAAAACTCTAAAGGTTAGTTGACTTCAAAGTAACTTCACTTACTTTATATTCATCTCTGGTATATCCCAAAAAATAGAGATTCAAAATTGATGAAGAAGATGTTTTAGAATAAGTCGAGAGGGGTAATTTAATTGAGTGCAAGTCTTGGTTTCGATAATTTGATGGAAAATGTTGTTGAAACGGGTATCTGCTCCGGTTGTGGTGCTTGTGTAATAGTTTGTCCTTTTAAAAACATCCTCAAGTATTCGAATGAGCGACCTGTCTTAGTTGGAGAATGTAAGAATTGTAGCATATGTCTCAAAGTTTGTCCTCGGAATAATATACAGGATGATGAATTGGAGGAACTTATCTTCGGTAGAAGGAAGACAAGTGATGATCTCTTTGGTATTTTTAAGAAAATCTATGTTTCTCGGAGTATGGATGAGAAGATCTTAAAGAAAGGTCAAGATGGTGGTGTTGCTTCGACGATTTTAACATCCGCTTTAAACTCGGGTTTAATCGACGGCGCTATTGTTTCTGGAGTTGATCCATTCACGCCTTGGTTACCAACACCCTTAGTTGTAAAATGTAGAGAAGAGATCATAGGTAATGCTGGAACAAGATATACATATTCTTCAAATATTATAGCTTTAAAGAAGGCTGTCAACGATGGATTAAAAAAGATTGCTTTTGTTGGAACTCCATGTCAAATTCTAGCAATTCGTCGGATGCAAAAGAATAATCTCAAGAAGTTTACTAGGCCTATCGTTTTTACTATTGGACTATTCTGCTCTGAAAGTTTCTCGTATCAAGGATTGATGATTGAAAAAATTCAGAAAGGGTTGAGTATAGATCTGAATGATGTCGTCAAAATGAACATTAAGGGAAGAATGCTAGTCTATTTAAGGAATGGGCATGTAGTAAAGATTCCTTTAAAAGAGGTTAGGAAATATGTTCAACAAAAGTGCAGTTACTGTAATGATTTCTCAGCCGAGCTTGCTGATATCTCCTTAGGCGGAATAGGATTGAATAAAATGACGCTTACAATTGTAAGAACTGATAAAGGACAGGAAGTGTTTAACCAAGTAATTAGCAATGATTACCTCGAGTTTGAACCTCTCGAGAAATTCGATAATTCACTGAAACTTCTAAAACGATTATCACTTATAAAACAGAAAAAACGGAAGAACGTAACATAAGAAAGTAAATCTTCCCTGAGAATTGTTTCACAGATAAGTTTTTAATGTTTCTCTTTCAAACTTTCGAAGAATTGATCAAAGAGATAGTTTACATCGTTGGGACCCGGAGAAGCTTCAGGATGGAATTGAACTCCGGAAACTGGAAGAGTAGAATGGGCTATACCTTAAACAGTTTTATCGTTCGCATTAATGAAGGTAACGTACAAACCTGTATCCTTAAGTGATGTCTCATTTACCGCATAACCATGATTCTGACTTGTAATGTAACATCTCTTTGACTGGACATCTATACATGTATGGTTTTGTCCTCTGTGTCCAAATTTCAGTTTATATGTATCCCCATCAAGACATAGGGTCAAGATCTGAAGTCCTAAACATATGCCAAAAGTAGGCATCTTCGATTTTACCAGTTGGCCGATGGCTTCAATTACATTTTCACATCGTTTAGGATCACCAGGGCCATTAGAAATAACTACTCCAATCGGGTTCATAGCAAGTATCTCCTTAGCAGATGTCTTTGGTGGTACTATAATGACATTAAGCGTTCTTTCTATCAAGTTTTTTACAATATTTTGCTTGACACCGCAGTCGATTATAACGATATTTGCGTCTCCTCCGACATCAATATTCTTGATAGACTTTTTCGCAACCTCGTAGGCTAAATGTCGTTTGTTTGGATCTGGAATGTGTTTTACTTCTTCCTTCAATGCATCTAAATCAGGTATATCATGTTCAGTATATACCTGTAAAATTCCTAACATAGTGCCACTAACGCGAATCCTCTTTGTTAACATCCTAGTATCCACTTGTTCGATCCCTGGAATACCCGTATTCTCAAGCCATTCATCTAATCTAAAATTAGACACCTAATGACTTGGATTTCTACAAAGTTCATGGATAACATAACCTTGAATCTTTGGTCCATCCGATTCAAAGTTGTCGGGACAAACGCCATAATTTCCAATTAGAGGATAGGTTTGCATTAAGATCTGTCCATGATAAGACGGATCTGTTATGGTTTCAACATAACCTACCATACCCGTATTGAAGACTACTTCACCAGAAACCTTCTTTGTTGCCCCAAATCCTACACCAGTTAACAAGGTTCCGTCCTCTAGAACTAATACTGCCTTTTTATTTATTTCACTTGAAACCAAAAACATATTCCTCGGTTCAGATAATAATATTTGTAGTTCTCATTGCCTACAGTTCCTTTTATTCATAACGCTTCCAAGATATATGTATTCAGAATTAGAATTATTTAGAATCCTACGTTTTCTTGTGCTCATATGCTGATTAAAGAAAAATTGTTTGTTCTAAAAAGTTCGAGATTAATAAATCATATCTCGCTGTTACTTTGAACGCTTCAGAAGCTAGAATTAACCTCGTTTTGACACATACATCACCTTTCTCTTTCAATTCTTGGAGAACCTGATCATATCTATTTGGATTAACAATCACAATAACATTCTGATAATTCTTTGCTGCAGCTCTGATCATGTTAGGGCCACCTATGTCAATTTTTTCTAAAAGCATCTCTAAATTAAGTTCCTCATCAACAAATTTTTCAAAGGGATAAATGTTACATGCAACTAAATCGATTGGTTTTATTCCCAATCTCTCAAGTTCGTTCATGTCCTCTTTCTTTTCTTTCCTAGCCAGTATTCCACCTATTATTTTTGGATGTTCTGTCTTAACTCTGCCATTTAGAATTTCTGGAAAATTTGTCACATCTGAAACATGTTTAAGTTTTTTAATTCCCCCTTCTTTTAGAATTGTTAGAGTTCCCCCTGTTGCAATTATTTCGATTCCAAAGTTAGTTAGTTCTCTACAGAAATCGATAATGCCCGTCTTATTGTAAACAGAGATAAATGCACGTCTTATATTCATCATAATTCCTTTATTAGCTGAGGTTTCTCTTTAAAGATTCATACTTTAGAATAAAACTTTTCTATTCTAAAGTGACACTTAGCTAAATTTGTTAAATAGAAAGAGCAGGGATAATTTGAAGAATGCTATTAGACTTTTCAAATTAACAAATAATCGCAGTAGATTCACTGATTACAATGTTTAGACAGTTTCAGAAATATTAGGTGTGCAAAAATCTCCTTCCTGCATAAATACTCTTAGTTCCAAGTTCGCGTTCTATTTGAAGTAGACGGTTGTATTTGGCTGTACGTTCACCTCTTGCAGGTGCACCAGTTTTTATTTGGCCAGTTTGTAATGCTACAGCGATATCTGCAATGTATGTGTCATCAGTTTCACCAGATCTATGGCTCACTATTACGTTATAATCATTCTTAAGAGCTAGTGTAGCAGCGTCAATAGCTTCGGTAATTGATCCAATCTGATTTACCTTCAGTAATAGAGCATTTGCTCCACCCAATTTTATACCTCTCATCAAACGTTCAACGTTTGTAACAAAGAGGTCATCCCCTACAATCTGCACTCTCTTTCCTAATAGCTGGGTCATTTCTGCAAATCCTTGAAAGTCTTCTTCATAGAGAGGATCCTCAATAGAGCAGATTGGATATTTCTCAACTAAGTCTTCGTAGTAGTATAATAGTGAGTCCCTATTCAGGGATTTACCGTCCAGGGTGTATAGTTTATCTTTGGAATCATAGAATTCACTTGCAGCAGCATCTATTCCAAGCCAGAGTTCGTCACCTGCAGTATATCCTGCTTGCTCTATTGCGTCTATAAGAGCGTCAAATACTTCATAGCTATTTTTCATAGGCGGGGCATATCCTCCTTCGTCTCCTAAGTTTGTTGCTGATGGGCCATATCTCTTTTTCAATAAGTTCTTTAAAGAATGATAAACTTCTACTCCAATACGTAATGCTTCAGCAAATGAGTCTGCACCAACAGGTAGGATTATAAACTCTTGTATCTTTAGTTGGTTTCCCGCATGTTTTCCCCCATTTATTACATTCATCATGGGAACAGGGAGAAGACTAGGCTCACCATTACTGAGAGATCTGTAAAGAGGAATATCTTGACTGTTTGCTGCTGCTTTAGCTACGGCTAAAGATATTCCTAAAATAGCGTTTGCACCGAGTCTTGATTTATTCTTGGTACCATCAAGATCTATCATCAGATCATCGATTGCTCTTTGTTCCCGCACATCTCTACCGAGGAGCTTAGGAGCAATTATTTTATTGACATTGTTCACCGCATTCTTAACGCCTTTACCATTGTATCTTGACTTATCTCCATCTCTTAATTCTACAGCTTCATATTTCCCGGTTGATGCCCCTGAAGGTACACTCGCTATTCCACGATTATATTTTGTTTGAACTTCAACTTCTATTGTTGGGTTTCCTCTAGAATCCAAGATTTCTCTTGCAGATATGTTTTTAATATGAAAATTAGTTTCATGTTTATCTTCCATTTTTGTTCCCTACTTTAACTGTTTTACCAATTTCTCTGCTTTCGAGTTTTAATTATTTTAAAAGGTATAGCAACTATAAAGCCTATAATAAATCCTCCGATATG
>JAUWWH010000163.1 GCA_030617005.1 Candidatus Bathyarchaeota archaeon
GTTACATGATGTGTGGGTAGTATATGAATCTTTGAGATTTTATTCATTTCAATACATTTTCAATGCGAAATCTTTCAGTTCTCTCAAGTGAAGCCCTTTATTTGTATTACTTGTGTTGGAGACAGATTAGTCGATTGCACATTTTGTAATGGACAAGGTTGGAGACTTGTACAAAATGTGATGGAACAGGAACTGGGGAAGATTGCATAATTGCTACGTCTACCTATGAATCACGGTTATCCCCCGGAAGTGTAGTTCCTAAAAGAATTCAGGGATAATACAGTTTCCAGCACATTTGCTGGACGCAGCTTCATGACAATGTTCAACGGATTCTACTACTCTTTCAGCTCAAACGTAGTATAGGTCATAGCTGATAACTCAGTATTGAGAGACATTAAGAAGGTGACTCTTTATCCACTGATTGGTATACTCCATGTGAGTTAAGCTGCGTTCTCTGTCTTCAGTTTTCTCCCAGAACTTGCGTTGTGATAGCTGGCTTGATTACGAGTTCACTTAGTGGAGTTGTCTATTTCCTACCTGTAGCGTTGATACTCTGTTCAGTTAAGAAGTTCAAGGTATCAAATAAGATACTTCATTCAATGCATTTTGTATGGATTGGCAGTACCATTAATGTAGTTATAGTAGAAATCTCAAAGTATCCACCGATGATGGTGGTGGTGGTTTCTACTGGAACAGTCGTCTTAGTCACAATTACAACCGCAACAATAATCTCTCTGAGAATCGTATCGAAATGTCTGATTCATTAACTCTCCACCGCCCTTTTTTGGTTCAAACCATTAACCTGACACGAACAAATATGTTTTTCAATATAACATAAATTCTTTGAATATACTATCTCGAAATGCTATCAAGCAGGTATTTATTTGAGGAAGCTGAACAACATAAGTATATAATGTCTTCTCTGGTTCATCGTTTTATAGAAAGGAGCTATTTTCCAGAGTTTACCTCTTGGGAGTTTAAACGAATATTTGACTTTGAGAAACAAATAACTGAACATCACAAGACTTTAATGGGATATTGCGCTGATCCCAAGGAAGACCATTTCGTTCTACTCCCTCTGTCACACTTAACCCAAATCTGCATTGACTGCTTGTGTCACGGTATAGTTCTTCCACCTGAGAATGCTTTCATATTCATCGAAGGACAGTGGAAACCCTATGGTAGGAAAAAAACGAAAACAAGCGCAACTGGATGGGTTTTTATTGTTGAGAATATTAAACTGAAAAAAGATCAGTTCCTAAATTTAATAACTCCTGAAATTTCTTACGATGAATTTGAGTCAGCTCTCTTCAAAGGATGGTTCGACGTAGACCCTTTAATAAAAGGATATTTAGCAAGGGAACTCATAAGTTCACCACCAGTTCTGAATAGAGTGGGTGGAATAGCAAATTCACTGTATAATGCATCCCCCTCAAAGAATGCAGCCATACACCTTCAAACAGGTCTTAGAAAAAAGCTTTCTCAAGATCTCTACAAAGTGGGAAGAAAAAAATTTAGCACCTTATGGGGATCTCACCCCATCAAACCATATAGATGGCGTCTAGTGACAGGAAATTCTGGAAAGAAACTTAGCATTCCAGCTTGGGAAAGACTCCGTAAGGGTCATTCCTATGGAGTTCACCGTGAGGTTTCAGTGGGATTGGGAAATAAAAGGAAACAACCAACCGACTTTTCATCTCTACCCATAACTGGTGCTGACGTAGTCACAGTTCTTAACGAAGAGGCTAACTTTAGAAAAGATAATCGAGTAGTTTTTGATGACCCATTCGCAATTATAAAATATGTTCTAACGATACACACTTTTCAACCGATAATAGATAAACGAACAATTTCCCTGAGCTTGAAATATCTTGAGGATAAATTGAACAGAATACTCGAAGAGTACGATTTAAATCCAGAAATAATCGCTGATAACGCATTTTTGAACATTAATTATTGGGGAAGACCCCTCTCTGTTATTCGTCTGAGCCTCTCAATGGCTCGCTTGGAGAGAATGCAGAAACTTGACTTTGACACAATAAAGAAGGTTTATAGTTCATACGAGAAAAATTTCGACATGTTATACATGACCTATAGAGATATTTTACCCAAAGCCTCAAAAGAAGGACGTGGATTCCTACTTCAAAAGCTGTCATTAACCGAACGTCGCATTTGGAGGACTATTGATAAACTTGGTCAATGCACTTTTCTAGAATTAAAAATAACGCTTAAGTTATCCGACATGACCCTTCAAGCTGCCTTAGAAACTTTAAGCTTACGTAGTCTCATCTACTCACCAACACAAGGAAGCTATAAAGCAATTCAGATATAAGTTCTAAGGACAACTAATCATCAAAACTATAGGCTTTTTTGAAGCGATAATTCTTCTTATTCCAGCTTTTTAAACGATTGTTATCTTTAACCTTATTTTGAATTATATAAATAAATACTATAGGAATAAAAAGGAAAAAAATGTATTTCAAAAAATCGTTTAAAGTTGGTAAACCAAATGAGATGGGGATTCATTGTTAATGATACTGGTTGTAGTGGAAGCCAGATTACTAAAAAAGAAGGCAAAGAGCAGAAGAAGCCATATCATCGGTAGGTATGCTAGAGGAGGGAAGGGAAAAGACGACTTACAGGGCATCAATAACATTCTATCAATCAAGAGATGACTCAAATCCGAGCCTAAAACTCCATAGGAGAATAGAGGAGATTTAGATAATCTAACTAAGTATGTGTTTTATAGACTAGAACCCATAATTGGCTTCTGACATAAATGGAAAAAAGTAGGTACTAAATGAATAGTTAACGATAAGGCAGTGCCACAACCACCTACGGATTCGAGAATAATAGAATTGGCAGCTAAGAAAGGTGATAGTGGATCAAATAATGAACTAGTGAGCCTTGAAATAGAGACATTAACTTGACTCGCAAGTATATTATACTGCTAATAAATGCAAAGTTTTTATCATATTTAAAAAAAGAGGGGGGTTTACGGAGGATTAACGGGAGATGTCTCCAGCGGTCGCGGGTTCAAATCTCACTTGCTCCATCTAGAGTAAAACTGTTCCATTGTTGCTAATAATCTTCAAGGATTTGAGACAGCTTCAGAAAGATATATAACGGTGTTATGAATCTAACTAGATAAATTATCTGGATTGTAAGAGGATTAAGGTTTTGGATGCCATTGATATGATTCTTAGTCGAAGAAGCATTAGACATTATAAACAGAAAGAAATTCCAAATAAGATATTAAACAAGATTCTTGAAGCTGGACGCCAAGCACCTTCAGCAGCTAATAGACAACCATTACACTTCATCGTCGTAACTGATTACAAGATTAAGAAAGAATTATCTAAAGGCTTGTTTAATAGGTTCATAAAAGATTCTCCCCTTACAATTGTAGGATGTGCTAATACAGGTGACAGACTCACGGGAAAATGGTCTATTGTAGATACTACAATTGCGCTACAAAACATGGTCATCGCAGCGTGGACAATGGGCATTGGTTCATGTTGGATAGGAGACTTCAAAGAAGAGAAAGTCAAAGAACTACTACAAATTCGTAACAAATGGAAAGTTGTGGCTATCATACCTTTTGGGTATCCCGCTGAACAACCAAAACCGAGAAAGAAGAAACCCATTACAGAATTAGTAAGCTTCAACAAATTTAGTTAGTATTCCGAAGATACAATCTTCATTTTTTTATAGAAGGCTTTAAAATCAAAAAAAGAGGGAAGTACATTCTCACCCAGACGAAGGTTACCCCCCCCCCCACCGGACTGCCAAAATTAATATGTAATTTCATATAGAAGATCTTCCAAGAAAAAAAAGGAGTTGCGGGGTATCAACAGTGATGTCTCCAGTGTGGAGCAGGTTCAAATCCCACCCCCAA
>JAUWWH010000004.1 GCA_030617005.1 Candidatus Bathyarchaeota archaeon
CCCCATGAATCAAAGGAGCCACAGCCCCCTCACTCAACAAACAACCAAAAATCCCACACAACCCACACAACACCTCAAACAACAAACATGAATATTCGATATACCACCATATACTAATAAATAATTGGATTAAAACTTGCTAAGAAATCTAAAACATCTCTGATTCCCGTACCTACTTCTTCCACAAGATGAGCATCAGACCCTACAGAAAAAAGGTGACCTCCGTTTTCAGCATATAACTTGATAAGCCAACTTGAAGGTAAAGTTTCTTTATATACACTTCTTAAATATTTCGTATTTATTTCTAAGTACAGGTTATTAGCTATCATTTCCTGAAAGGCATCACTCGCTTGATAGATGAAATTGGATTCCTCTCTCTTTTTTTCACCAATATATAGAATATAATCTAGAGCAAAATGTCCTATAATATCAAATAGTCTGCTCCTTATGGAATAAATAACCTCGTTAACATAACTTTCAATAACAGTTTCTATACTTCTTCTCTTAGTCAATTGATAGATGTGTTCATGATTGATGTAATGGACAGATCCTATGATAAAATCAAAGTCCTTATCTTGGATCCATCTTTTTAGTTTATTCTCAAAACAATATTGATAGTCAACTTCAATTCCTTTACGAATGACAACTTTGTTGCCATAAATTGAACGAACATTATTAATTGCAAGAGTATATGCATTATAATCAAAAAAGTTATAACCTGAGTCATTAGGATCAAAATCTACATGATCTGCAAATCCTATCTCTTTTATTTCCAATTCAATTGCCTTCTGACAAATCGTAGAAATCGTGGATTGACTGTCAATTGAGTGAAGAGAATGAACATGATAGTCCCGTAACGTTTTCTTATACAAGTTGTTTCCCTATTTGTCGATTTAATAAATGTGAATGTATGTTAATAGAAAAAGAAAATTATAAGTAATTCTGAAAAAAGATTTGCCTTTATCTATAAAATAAGATCTAAAAGAGATGTACAAAAAGGACATATCCCTCCTGAAAATGAGGTAAAGAATATAGACCTAAAATGAACTAGAAATAATCGTTATCGCACATTCAGAAATAAAATCCGTCTTAAATAACTTTTTCAAGAAGCAAAGCTATTGAAAAAAGATGAATGTAAATAAATTTCACTTGTTATTTCAAAAAAACCTTAATTTTAAATTTGGGAAGAGAAATCAATTGAGAAGGGTGAATATTATGTCCAAGAATTTAACAAACGGGAAAGGATTTCAAAAGAGATACAATGCTAAGGAAATAGAAGAAAAGTGGCAACATTATTGGCAAAAACCTGAAGTTTACGAAGCTGCCTTCAAGTTTAATAAACAGGATACTGAACACCCGTTATATATTATGGACACACCACCCCCCTTCACTTCGGGTGAATTACATCTTGGTCAAGCCTACTGGATTAGCATTGCCGATACAATTGCTCGATATAAGAGGATGCGAGGTTATAATGTCCTTCTACCGCAAGGATGGGATTGCCAAGGATTACCAACAGAACTCAAGGTACAAAATAAATGGAAGATTTCCCGAAAAAACAAGAAATTATTCAAACAGAAGTGCATTGAATGGACATTACAAATGATAGCAAAGATGAAAAAAACCATGTTTAAATTGGGTTATAGACCTGACTGGGAACAATTTGAGTATAGAACAATGGACAAAGCCTATTGGCGAAATGTTCAACTGAGTCTACTTAGAATCTTTAAGAACGGTTTAATATATCGAGACGCATTTCCAATTCACTGGTGTCCAAATTGTGAGACTGCTTTATCTCGAGCAGAACTGGGTTATATCGAAAAAAAGGGATTCCTGTTTTTCATCAAGTTTCTCCATAAGAAGGCCTATGTTGAAATTGCAACAACACGGCCAGAACTAATTTCTGCCTGTCAAGCATTAGTCGTTCACCCTGAAGATGAGAGATATAGTGATCTAGTGGGTGAAGAGATTAAGATACCTCTATTTTCGAGAAATGTACCGATACTTTCCGACTGGCAGGTTAATATGGATTTTGGAACTGGAGTTGTCATGATTTGTACTTTTGGTGATGAGCAAGATATCCGATGGCAACAGAAATACAGTTTAGGTATTTTAAAAGTTATTGATGAACACGGGAACATCATAAACTCCGGTAAATATTCTAACCTTAAGATCACAGAAGCAAGAGAAAAAATTATATCTGACTTAAAAAATGCGGGATTACTATCCAAAAAGGAGGAAATTGATCACAAGGTTCTCTCTCATATCGAAAGATCCGATTGTATGGCTCCTGTAGAGTTTCTAGTTAAAACCCAGTTTTTCATAAAGAGTAAACCCTTCAAAGAAGAGGTAATAAATGCCTGTGATGAAATGACATGGTTTCCAGAACACATGTTTCAAAGGCTTCTTAATTGGGTGAATAGTATCGAGTGGGATTGGATAATATCTCGACAAAGAGTCTATGGAACACCCATTCCCTTTTGGTATTGTGATGAATGTAATGAGATAATTCCAGCCTTAGAAGACGAACTTCCCATAGAAACTGAGAAAGAAGAACCTCCAATTGATAAGTGTCCAAAATGTGCTTCAAATAAGATTTATCCATCATCAGATGTATGTGATTGTTGGGTAGACTCGAGCATAACTCCACTAATAATCTCAGGATATTTCAACAATGAAGACTATTTCAACAAAGCATATCCAACAAATATTAGGATACAAGGTATCGACATAATACGAACTTGGTTATACTACACTACGCTACGTTGTCTAATGCTAACGAAAAAGCCCCCCTTCAACGAGGCACTTATCCATGGAATGATCTTGGGTCCAGATGGTACTAATATGTCAAAATCTAAGGGAAATGTGATCAACCCAGAGGAACATCTGGATGATATGGGAGCTGATTCACTAAGACAAGCTTTACTCTCGTTAACCATCGGATCAGATTTCCCCTTTAAATGGGAAGTGGTAAAGTACAGTAAAGCATTTCTCCAAAAGTATTGGTCAGCTTCTAGATTTGCCTTTCCCTTCATCAGGGACTACGAAACATACCCAGTAGATTCAAAGCAACTGACAACACTGGATCGATGGATAATTGCTAAACTTATCGATGTAATAGAAATTGTGACAAAGGCCATGGATACATATCAATTTCATATAGCTCTCGACAAGATTCAGGAATTCTTCTGGCATATATTCTGTGATCAATATCTTGAGGCAGTTAAACATAGGCTTTACACTAAATTGAGTGATGAGAACTACGCAGCTGCGGTCTATACTCTTCATACAATATTATGGGAATGTACACACCTTCTTGCACCTATATGTCCACACATCACTGAGGAGATAAATCATATTTTATTCAACAGTGAAGTTCTTACTATTCATGGAGATGAATGGCCTAATAGTGCAAGGTTACAATTAGATAGGGAATGTGAAGAAAAAGGAGACGTCATTATGAATGTTATTTCCAAGATAAGAAGTGAAAAATCCAATGCAGGTATACCTCTGAGTGAATCTGTAAAAAAGGTCGTCATATATACTCAGAAATCAATCATCCAAACTTTAAAGGAAGTGGAAGGAGAAATCAAACGAATTCTCCATATTGAGGAGATTTCGTATAATGAAGAGGAGATTTTTAAAGTAAGATTTGAATAATGCAAAATAAAGTGTATTTTTTCCTATAGTACTTTATATCTCAATATTGCGGCTATCCCTCCAAAACTCTCAAGTTCAACTCCTTCTTCTGTCTCATTGGAGATAACCTCAACCTCTGCATTCATATGATCAGCGATTTCTACAATTTCATCAAAGATGTCTTGAATTTTCTTTACGTTCGGGTTAAGAGAAGAACATTGAGGACAAGGCGTTTCACCAAATATTTTTTCATCTCTTTGCAGCGTCTTATTCTTAAGTGTACTATGCCAAAGGTGGTTGCAAATGGAACATTCTAATGTAACGCGTTTCCAATCAAAACTATTAGAGATAAGAATTGTTTTAACATTACCTTTGTTTAAGGCTTTCAGAACTTCCTTTTCACCATATGTAACAAGTCCGGTATCATGACCCAGTTCGTAAAGAAAACTCTGAACAAGTCGCTTTTCCTCAGCATAACGGACTTCTCTCAAGATATCTGCAGACTTCTCCACAACTTCCTCAACCCCACTCTCTCCAGTGTATGCTGTATCGACAATTGAAAGAATTTTATTTTTTAAAGTGTAGTGTAAATACTCACCACCCTCAAAATCTTGTTTCGTTGGCCCAGGTCCACCGATGAGTATACCCTTTAAATCCTGAATCTCTTGAAAAATTTTATTTGCATGGTTACCAACACGTTTGTAATAATCATTTACCTGTGTCTCCCGTAATCTTTCAAAACGTCTTTGTGATTGACCTCCTCGCCTATGTTTCCCGGATAAACCTGAAGCGAACTCTTTAACAATGTTTAATGTACGCCCTTTAAGGGTAGCAATAGTCGTACTATTTCCATCAATAACAAATATGCCATATGTTTCTTTTTCAGTCAATATTTCCCTAAGAGGTTTTAAGTGAAACTTTTGATCACAACGGTAATAATACAAATTTATCGGTTCAGGAGGTTCTATCACATAGATCTCCATTTTCTCACTACCAGCACCATTTTGAGGGATAGCTCCACAAAATAGAACTAAGCCGTTCAGCGGTGGTTTTTTAAATAATTTTAAGCGTTGAATAACTTTTACAATAGCTTCGGTAACATTCTTTCGAGTAGTTTTCGATTTTATATTTGAAGCTGTACCATGTTCTTGTCGTAAGGTATTAGTTACATCACTTATTTGCTTATCTGGTGGAATGTAAAGGCTGATAAGTTCGGTGTGCTGTCCTTCTTTAGAAGCTAGAAGCTTTAGAGATCTTTCCAGACGGAATCTTAACAGAGAACTCTTCTTTTCACTCAAATATATCATACACCCATTCAATAAGAGAAGATTCACACATCATAAGTAAGAGGTGACTTATAAAAACAAGTAAAAATTAGCTCAATATTAGTAGTGCAATCGTACTAATTTGCGATTAATAATCAGGGTTTAACCGATTCTTAAGACTTCCCCTAAAATATAGTTCATCTCTAATTATTAAACTCTTTAATTGATTCCTCAATTTCTTTAAAATTAATTCTTATCAGAAATCTTTTGAATAATTACAAAGCGCCAAAAAAAACGAAAGAGTACATTTATTTGGGTAGTGCGATTGTAAATCTCAGGATGATTCTGTGAATTTAACTTTTTTTCTTATTCGGGGTCAATAGAGACGTATTTAATGTTTGAGAGTGAAATACCTGTAATAATTAATACAGCGCCAATAGTAATTAACGGTATGACAAAGTCTATATATGGATATATCCAGACCCAATTATCTCTAGAGAAGAAGTAATAAGATTGACAAATCAGTCCTATAAGAAATAGAAATAGATCTATTATAATAGATATTTGAACTTTTCTATTAGACAATCCCTGAGGTCTCCAAAATTATATCTATTTCTTTATAATTAAATGTTTTTTTATACAATACTTAAAATAAGCTTAAATTCAGAAGGGAAATATATTTTTTAACAGGTAAATTATAAGAGTGATAAATATTAAGGGGTATACTTTGAAGATAGTTATAAAGATCGGGGGACATATTTTCCCTTCAAAATTAGAGTCAACAGTAATTTTAGAGTACGCGAAGTTATTTAGAAAACTTAGCAGAGAGGGTTACAAAATAGTCATTATCACTGGTGGTGGAGAAGAAGCAAGAAAATATATTACAGTTACCCGAGAACTTGGAGGTTCTGAACTTGTATGTGATCTTCTCGGAATAGAAGTTTCAAGGTTAAATGCTTTTCTCTTCATTACATCGCTTGGAAATGATGCATACCCGGAACCACCAAAGAATATTATGGATTTAAAAAAGGCTTTTGAGATAGGGAAGATAGTTGTTATGGGTGGCCTGCTACCCGGTCAATCAACAAATGCTGTAGGGATTCTATCAGCTGAAGCAATTGGAGCCGATTTGTTTATAAATGCTACAGATGTTGATGGAGTCTATACGGAAGACCCAGAGAAGAGTACAACTGCTAAGAAGCTCAACATAGTATCTACGAATAAATTATTAAAACTAGTTTTAGCTGGTAAGCTTTCAGCAGGGAGTTATGAGCTCTTTGATCCAGTTGCAATAAAAATTGTTGAACGATCAAAAATACCGTCTTGGATAATTGATGGTAGAAAACCTGAAAATATTATTCGGGTTATTAAAGGAGATGCTCTTGGAACTCTCATAAAACCTAGTTAAAGATCTCAAACCAAGTAAGTTCAAGAGCTTTAGTAAGAAATAGTTACTTACGATTTCAATAAGCTCTAACTATAATATAAAAAGGCTTCAAGGAGGAAATGTATTCTATGCAGTACACTTATTGTTCTATCCAAAATCCCTCATAATATAAATATCGTAATGAAGGGTAAGAATGAATTCATTGATGACTGAGAATAACTAAAATGTGATAAACCGAACAGATCAAGATAATCAGAGGGATTGCTTATGGTCGAAAATTTATTAAAGATTAATTTGCACCTAATCCGCTCTTCTTTCGTCTAAGATTTTTACTCCGACATTTTCAGCATTTAACAGCACACAGTGGATTTCGTATGCCACAACTTCGACATATTTTTAAATATAACCTATGTTGTTGAGCTATTCTCTTTTTATAGATTTCTGTTATTGATATTCATCTATTATGAAGTATGTAAGTAACTTAATAATAAGGTAAAAATCTTGCTTTTTTCTTAAATCATGCGTTTGCACCATCAGCATCTTTTATACTTTCAGTAATAGAAAAATTGCAACTAAAAATAATGAATATTTTAAATAAAAAATCTCCATTCTAAAGAAAAAGTTCATTGGACCTCTATTCATTTAAATATTCCAGCTTTAATAACGAGAAATGGTTCTGAAAAAAAAAAGAACCTATTTATACTCTGTTAAAAACTAGAAATGTTTAGGTAAACAATAGATTAAAATTTAACTATAGGGAGTAAATGTAACTCAATATTCAATGAAAGATAGACCAAAAGGTAATTCATATCGCTCAGTAGAACACTATGGGGTATGGAGGGTTCTGTGAAATCTGTTTAAAAATAAGAGGAATGTGAAGTTACTTATCCGATGGTAGGAGACGATCTGTAAACTTAATTTTGGGGGAGAATTCAAATGAGAATGCGACTTTGTAACTTCTGTGTAAAAAGCGGCATTTTATGTCAAAAATGTCAAGAAAAAATCAGAACGGGAGACGTAAGCGAAACTTACATGAGAATTGCGAAATTACTCATAAAGCTTGAAGAAAAATATGCTTCAATTCAAAAAATCTTTTTAAATAATGTCTATAATGTGGACCATATTATTGCACTGGCTGTTGGAAATGGAGATAATTCACGACTTTTAGTTTCAAGAGGTCGGATTTTAAGGGAGCTCTCGAAGAGTATTGGGAAGAGAATTAGAGTCTTTGAGGAAAGTGGAGATGTTAGGAAGTTTCTCGAAGATCTCTTTATGCCCACAAAGATTCTTGCAATTAACACGATCTGGTTACCAGATAGAAGTACTGAAACAAGAGTAGTACTTCCGGAACGTCCGAGAAGACTTTTCCTGAGTGAAGATGTTTTTAAAGAATTAGCAGAAAAAATTCGTGGAATGACTCTCCGAATAACTTTTGAAGATCAGGAAGAGAGATATTATTCCTGATTAATAACAGATTTAATCATTACACTGAATATTTCTTTAAAAAGAGTTATTTACTTTTAGGAAGTAGGTGATCTTTTGTTAAAACGAACACATTATACAGATGAAATAAAAACAGGTGAAGTTGTTCTCTCTGGATGGGTTAAGAAGATTAGGGATCTTGGACGGGTAAAATTTATCATTCTTAGAGATTGTAAAGGGATCACACAAATTACGTTTAAGAAGGGTATTGTAAAAGACGCACTTTTTGAAGTTATCAAAGGATTAGGTCAGGAAGACATAATTTCTGTTCGAGGAAATGTTGTAAAAAGAGAGAATGCCCCTAAGGGAATGGAAATTATCCCGAGTGAAGTCGAAGTTGTAAACAAGGCTATACGGCCATTGCCTATGGATATTTCTGGTAAGATTGAATCGAATTTAGATATACGATTAGATTGGCGGGTTTTGGATTTGAGAAGACCCGAGACGACAGCCATATTTAAAGTTCAAGCTAAGATTGTAGAGGCTATAATGAAGTTCCTTAGTGAAAAGGATTTCTACAAGTGTTTACTCCCTGTCTCATGGGTACAGCTTCAGAGAGTGGTGCAGAGGTATTCCCTGTTGTTTACTTCGAAAAAAATGCTTTCTTAAGGCAAGATCCCCAACTACACAGGCAGTTGTTAATAGCAGCAGGATTCGATAAAATCTACGATCTAGGACCTAATTGGAGGGCAGAACCAAGTCATACACCTAGACATCTATGCGAATACAGAGCTTGCGCAGTAGAGTTTGCTTTTATGGTCAATGAATCTGATATAATGAGAGTTGAAGAAGATCTTATTATAGCTGCTTTAAAGACTGTTAGGAAAGAGTGCCAAAAAGAATTATGCTTACTTGGAAAGGAAGTTTCAATTCCAAGGACACCATTTCCTGAGTTCAAGTTCCCGAAGGTATATGATATCTTGGAAGAATTTGGGAAGAGGATAGAGTATGGTGAAGACTATGATAAGGAATCTGAGATTATTCTGTCAAAATATGTTAAAGAAAAATATGGGAATGATTTCTTCTTTGTGAACAGATTTCCCTACAAGGTGAAACCATTCTATGTAATGAAGGTTGATGAAGAACCTCAGTGGGCGAGGAGTGTTGATATGATATATAAAGGTTTAGAGCAATCCTCTGGAGGGCAACGAGAGCACCGTTATGAAATAATTATTCAACAAATTAAGGAAAAGCAAATGAACGTAAACTCTTTGGAGTGGTTCACAAAATTCTTTAAATATGGTGTCCCACCTCATGGAGGCTTTTGTCTTGGGATCGAAAGGTTTGTAAAACAACTACTAGACCTTAAAAATATTAGAGAGGGGGTATTATTCCCACGAGCACCAGAAAGATTACTCCCATAATTTTATTACTAAATCAAGGTAAATTAGTATACAGAGATTAATACTAATTGAATATTTTGAGAGAGATATCACTTGAATGAAATGGATGTTGAGATCGGAATTATAGGGGGTACTGGAGTCTATGATTCCGAAATAATTGAAGACGCAAAAGAGATTAAGAAATATACGCCCTTTGGTCGAACTTCTTCAACGATTACTGTAGGGTATTATAAAGATAGAAAAATAGCTTTTATTGCCCGTCATGGATATAAACACCAGATTCCACCCCACAGAATCCCATTTAGGGCAAATATATGGGCTTTTAAGGAGCTCGGTGTGAAACGAATCATTTCACCATCAGCAGTAGGGAGTCTCAGAGAGAAGTATAAACCATCAGAATTCGTCATAATCGACCAATTTATTGATCGAACAAAATCGAGAAACGATACGTGTTATGAGGGAGGACAAGTGTATCATGTCTCTACAGCTGATCCATTCTGTCCAGAACTTAGAGAAATATTGTTAAAAACATCTAAAGAGATAGGAGTACCAACCCATAGAGGTGGAACGTATGTTTGTATTCAGGGACCTCGATTCTCTACCAGAGCTGAGTCTAAGCTCTTTCGTTCTTGGGGGGTTGAAGTGATAGGTATGACGCTTTATCCAGAGGTTGTTCTCGCAAGGGAAGCAGAAATCTGCTTTGTAAACATTTCAATGATAACTGATTATGATGTTTGGGCTGAAAGACCGGTCTCAACTGAAGAGATAATGAAAACGATGTCTCTGAATTTAGTGAATCTTAAGAAATTAATAATTAATACTATCCCTAAGATACCAAAAAAAGGACATTGCATGTGTGCAAATGCATTAAACGGGGCTCTTGTATAGGTATACAATGAACATAACGACATCCTCCCAAGATCTGCCTATTTTCAATCATATTGAAAGCTGTAATGTGAATTCATAAAAATTTAAGAATAATCGTCATTCGAAGTATCTCATCTAGAAGGTTAGAAAAGGTGTCTCCAAAGCGAATAAGAAGGTTTCCCCTAAATCGAGAATTAATCATTTTGTTCATTATTAACACTATCATGTCACTAGGTATGAATCTTACTAACTCTCTGAGACCTCTCTATATCCAGAGTTTAGGTGCTACAGTATTAGAAGTCTCCTTTGTGATATCCATCACAGGATTAGCAGGTACAATAATGCGACTTCCAAGTGGATTCATCTCAGATTTATATGGGAGACGAAAAATAATCATATTGAGTATACTTCTCGCAATCTTTCCACCATTACTTTATACATTTAGCAGTAACTGGGAACAATTGATTATTTGGGGAGTGGTATATTCCATAGCCTTTTCATTATTCATGCCTTCTAGAATGGCAATAGTTGCTGATTACACATCCACAGCGAACATGATGAGGATCTATAGCATTATGAATCTCGCTTTTCCCTTGGGGAGTATAATTGGCCCAACAATTGGAGGATTCCTTGAAGATATTTATGGCTGGAACATGATCTTCTACGTTGCCACAGCACTCTATCTCTTTTGTTTAGTGCCTAGTTTGGTATTATCAAAACCGCCAAGAGGTGGGGTTGAAGATGACAAAAAAGCATATTCAGAAGGAGCAAAGATAAACCTAAAGTTCTTTCGACCTTTATTACCCTTCTTCTTCCTCAACCTATTCACAGGTTTAGGAGTGGGCGCTGTGAGTCCTATAACACCTATTTACCTGATGGATAAATTTAAAGTTTCAACAGCAGAAATTGGTCTATTCATTTCTATTGGTTTTGGTCTGACGACGATTCTTACACAGATCCCAGCAGGTATCTTAGCAGACAAGTTTGGTAGGAAGAAATTCATCGCAATTTGTTTTGCATTAATACCAGTTCTCTTCATTTTATGGACAGAAATCAATAACCTAACTCTACTTTTATTGGTTCAGATGGGAATTAATGGTCTTTGGAGCATGACCTGGCCAGCTTCAATATCGCTACTCATGGAATACACGCCGAAAAGTAGACGTGGACTTTCCTCGGGTTTAACTCAGACGGGAGTTATGCTTGGGTTCACAATTGGACCGTACATAGGTGGTTACTTATGGGAAACATTAGGAAGGGCTTTTCCATATTATGCATCAGCTCTCTTCATTATATTGTGCATCCCAGTAATACCATTCATCAGAGAAAAAAGTGTAAATTTGTAAGGTTATGTTGATAGTTACTTCTTATTAAAGTAAATATGAGGAATATAATAATAGTTTACGTTGTTTAAAACAAAATTACATTATTCATCATATTTTAATAGGGTTTAGCACAGTAATACGTTTTGACATTGTCTGTACAAACTCACAAAATCCTCATTTTTAGAATTCTTATAATTTTCAATATTTTCAATAAACATTAGAAATTATGATTTTGATCATTATTACCATAATTGTAAGTTTAACCCATATTTTCATTTTATTTATTATGAGAAATTTTTATTGTCCGATAGAAAGTTAGTAGATTATCTCAAGATGAGGGAAGGTTGATCTAAGCTAGGGATGAGTGTTTCAAAAAGATTTGTCTTTAAGCTTCTAATATAGGTGTTCTTCAAGATGTTTAGCTTTTGAATTTAGATCTATAGATGAGGAAGGAAAATAGACGCGTCTCAAGAACTAGTAATAAGCCAGAGAAGTTAAAGAGGTGTTTCAGTATAATAGGTTCTCCAAGGTACAAAGTATACTTAAATCATTAAATCTTAAGGTTGAGGTTAGTAAGAAAAGGATAGGGGAAGAAGGATTAGGGCTGGTGTATATGTTGGAATGTTCTGGTGTAAGATATCTTGAACACCCATTTATCTGGCCAAATACTGTAGAGTTCAGGCTTTTCCAGAAGAAGATAGCAGATATAGCTTCTGATAGAAATACATTAGTCATTCTTCCTACGGCTTTAGGTAAAACGGTTATTTCAGCTATCGTTTCAGCAAATATACTCTACAGTTACAGAAACGCAAAGGTCTTAGTTATGGCACCTACAAGACCCCTTGTTATGCAACATAAAAGCAGCTTCAGTAGGTTTCTGAAGCTCAAAGAGAAAGACACAATACTGTTAACAGGTAAGACTCCGCCAAACTATAGGATCGCTTTCTGGGAAAATGATGCAAGAGTCGTTTTTTCGACTCCTCAGGTTGTAAGGAATGATCTGTTAAAGAAAAGACTTACACTAGAGAACTATGGTTTACTCATCTTCGATGAATGTCACAGAGCGATTAAGAAATATGCTTATACTGAAATAGCAAAGTTTTACGTATCTCAAGCTAAGTATCCACTTATCCTCGGAATGACAGCATCGCTAGGTTCAGATTTGAGTAGGGTTTTAGATATCTGTAGAAACCTATTCATTGAACAAGTCGAATACAGAAATGAAGAAGATCCAGATGTTAAACCTTACATACAACCGATTTCCATTGAGTGGAAAATGGTTAACCTTCCAAGCGAATACTTGGAAATAAGAGTATTGATTAAAACAATGTTGACTAGGAGGTTGTATTGGTTATATAATATTGGAATAATCAAAAATAAACCGAGATACGCTACTAGAAGGAATTTAATTGAAGCAGGAGGCGAGTTAAGGGTTATACTTGAAGAGAGCGCTGAGGAGGAGAGGGGGCGAATCTTCATGGCAATAATAAATCAATCTCTTGCTTTAACATTATTCCACATGTTAGAACTTCTCGAAACACAGGGATTATGGAATCTAAAAATCTTCTTAAATAAGGTTAAACAAGGGAAGAATGAGAAGCGAAGCTACGCCATTCTCGTTAATGAACCTGAATATAAAAAAGTCAGAAGCTATATCGACGCATTTCCAATCGAACATCCTAAACTAGGAGTATTAAAGCAAATTGTAGGCGACCAAATAAGAATGAAGCCTTCATCGAGGATGATCGTCTTTACGCAGTACAGAGATACAACAAGTCACTTAGTCTTAATATTGAACACTATTTACCGAATAAAAGCTGAAAGATTTGTGGGTCA
>JAUWWH010000164.1 GCA_030617005.1 Candidatus Bathyarchaeota archaeon
CAATTCTTTCTCGAGTTTATCCAAACCATAGGCTAGGGAAGCAGCAGTCGGTTCATTGATGATCCTGGCCACTTCGAACCCAGCGATTTCTCCCGTATCCTTAGTTGTTTGTCTTTGGTTGTCGTTAAAATGGGCAGGAACGGTAATAACCACCTTCTTAATGGGTTGACCAAGGAATATCTCCGCGTCTTTCTTGATTTTTTTAAGGATGAAGGCTGATATTTGCTGTGGGGTGTATTCCTTTCCGTAGATACTTACCTTGTAATCTGTACCCATCTTCCTTTTGATTTCTCTAATTGTTCCCTCAGGATTTGTAATGGCTTGTCTCACCGCTGGTTCTCCGACTAATAGTTGACCCTCCTTCGTGAAAGCTACGACTGAAGGAAACATCTTACCAGAACTTGTTTGTCCTTCAGCGCTTGGAATGACTACGCTTCTCCCCGCTTCCATAATGGCAGCTGCGGAGTTTGTAGTTCCTAAATCTATTCCAAGTATCTTTTCCTTTTTAGAAGACGTACTCATTTCTCATCACTCTTGGTTAGAATCCTTCTTTGGTTTAATTGTAACTTTAACTAGACTATGGCGTATAACCCTCTCTTTAAAAACATACCCTTTTCTGATCTCTTCAACTACGGTTCCCTCTTTAAACTCTTCCGTTATAACCTTCTCTATGGCTTCATGGCTACTTGAATCGAAGGGTTTACCGATCGCATCAATTTTTGAGACCCCCTCGTTCTTTAAGGCTTCATAAAATTTTTTTAATACCATTTCAACCCCCTCAAGAAACGCATTATTTCGTTTGTTTTTCTTTCCTGCTTCAATAGCATATTCTAAATCGTCTACAATTGGAAGTAATTTTAGGATTAACCGTTGGCTTCCATATCTAGTGATCTCATCAAAATCCTTATTCACTCTTTTCCTGTAATTCTCCATATCTGCCTGAAAATACATCAAACGGGTTCGGTAGTCCTTTGCTTTTTCCCGTTCCGCTTCTAATTCTTTCTTCAGATAATCTACATCAACCATTTTTAAGGTGGGCTCTTTCTCACTTATAGAGAGTTTCTTTTTTGTAGGAGACTTATTCTTAGGCAAAGTTCTGTCACACTCAAAATCAAGTTTATATGTCATTCGGAAAATTTCAATATATAATTTTTCCTATAAATCTTTTGGAGAGTCAAATTATTAAATAATGGTGGGGGAAGTAAAATCTTTTGAAAGTTTGGGGAATAATAACTCTGCTAACGGATTTTGGTCTTAAAGACGCGTATGTAAGTGCAATGAAAGGAGTAATACTTAGTATATCATCCTCTGTGATATTTGTGGATATTTCTCATAATGTCTCACGATACAATATAAGACAAGGTGCATTCCTTCTCTCAGTAGTTTCTCCCTATTTCCCAAAGGGAACAATACACCTTGCGGTTATAGATCCAGGTGTTGGACTCTCTAGGCGGAGAATAGCTATTAAAGGTAAACGGTGCCTGTATGTAGGACCTGATAACGGACTTCTACTCCCAGCAGCAAAAGCAGAAGGAATAGAAAAAGCGGTGGAAATTAAAGATGAACGTTTCATCCATCCTTCCACTTCAACAACTTTCGAGGGGAGGGACATCTTTGCACCTGTTGCAGGTAACCTTTTAAAAGGTTTATCCATCGAAGATTTAGGTCCAGAAATTCACGATCTTGTTGAACCGCTCTTTATTGAACCTGAAGTGAAAGAAGATAGGATTGTGGGGTTAGTGATTCACATTGATTGGTTTGGAAACCTTATTACCAATATTTCAAAGAGACTGTTAGAGACATTGAGAGTTATTGCGGGTATTTCCTTTGAGGTTAATCTTTGCGGAGTTTCGAAGGTAATGCGGTTTTGTAGAGCCTATGGTGAAGTTCCTGATAACTCCCCCCTCATTATCGTTGGTAGTAGTGGCTTCCTTGAGGTTTCCGTGAATCAGGGAAGCGCCATGGCTCTATTTAAAGCGGTTATTGGATCTAAAGTAGAATTTATAATAAGTACTGTATAATAACGATGTGTTTTATGGTGTCCCATAAAATCTGCCGGTGATAGGTATTTGTTCCCCGCATTTTGGGCATGTCTTATCCCTTTTTAAATTCCATTCTGTGATTGTGAATCCGAACCTTCTTATTAAGAGTTCTCTGCATGTGGGGCAGTACGTGTTTTCCCCTTCATGTCTAGGGATATTTCCTGCGTAGACATATTTTAAACCCACATCGATCATGATTTGTTTTGCCTTCTCAATGGTTTCAATAGGTGTTTGCGGAATATCGATTAATTCATAATTGGGATGAAATCTGAGGAGATGCATTGGTGTATCTTCACCTAAATTCTCCTTCACCCATATGGCTAATTCCCTGTTATGCTCTTCTAAATCTCCAAATTTTGGTACAATGAGATTTGTTATCTCAATATGTATCTCCTGCTTTTTCATCGCCTTTAAACAGGCATATATTGGTTCAACCGATGGAACCTTCATCACATCCTTATAGAAGGCGGGATCTCCAGCCCCTTTGAAGTCAATTGTAGCAGCGTCAAGATAAGGAGAGATGGTTTTAACTGCTTCAGGTGTTAGATATCCGTTGGTGACAAAGGTGTTAAATAATCCCTCTTCATGAGCAATTTTAGCTGAATCGTAAGCCCATTCGTAGAATGTTGTTGGTTCGGAATAGGTGTAGCTTATCCCTTGGCTTCCCAGTCTTCTAGCTGTGTTGACTACTGTCTTAGGTGTCATCTCCTGAGTTTGATATGTAGATCTTTGTTGACTAATCATCCAATTATCGCAGAAACTACAGAAGAAATTGCAGAAGGGAGCTGCTATAGAAAAGACATGAGCTCCTGGATGGAAATGGAAGAGCGGTTTCTTTTCGATGGGATCAACAGAGGCGCTGCATGCTCTAGCGTAAGATGATGTATATAATATCCCTCCTTCATTCTTTCTGGAGACACAAACGCCTAGTTTCCCTTCTAAAATTACACATCTTCTCCCACACAGATTACATTTTACGCTCTTATCCGATAGTTTATTGTAAAGCATTGCTTCTTTTTTAGTCATAAAATCTTCTCCGTTTAGAAATTAAATAAGTTCTTACCTTTATGCGTGTTAGGAAAGATTTTTCGTTTATTGAATAATTAGTTAAAAAGATTAAACAACGTTCTGCATGGATGAAAGTATAATCCTTAGTTTGGGGCTTATCGGTTTATAATAAAACTCGTTGATTTGGAAAAGAAGAGTTTTGAAGATCCAGCTCCTTTTTGGGATTGGAAAGTCTATTCTTTAACGTATAATTCCACATATCCACATTCTAAACATCTTTTACCTTTCAGAGAGAGGGTTTTCTGTTCTTTTTGTTTAATAAGCCAACCTGTTTCCTCTCCAGTGTATTCTTGCCATAATACCCGTTCAACAGAGAGTCTAGGTTGGGAAGGTAAACCCATTGTTGAATATCCTCCCATCATTGGAGAAAGATTCATTAATCCTCCTGAGGGGGCGTTCACGTTTACCAAAATTTCGCCTTTTCTCATGTTCCCGTGACATTTTGGACATTTTGTTAATTCAGACATATATTATTCCTTGTTAGATAGTTCTTGTGTTATTGTTTATTCCTTATACTTTTCATATATTAATTATAAATTTTTTATTTCCTTATAATGTGTAATTAACTCTGTCTATTATGAACCTAATAAGCACTCTTATGTTTGCTTTCTTTATAGCAAGGTTAATCTCTCTTAATCTTTTTAGATATGTGTTATTTAATGGCCCTTTTTCACATTTTTACATGTATTTTCTAGTGGACAAAAATGGCATAAGGGCTTTTTTTTACAAAATACTTTTCCAAGTTTGACTATGAGTGCATG
>JAUWWH010000110.1 GCA_030617005.1 Candidatus Bathyarchaeota archaeon
ATAAATGCTCGCTTATTGCGTACATTGTTTAGAGAGGAACTAGGAGTAAAGGTTAGTCATGCTAAGTCTTATGAGATTAAATCAACCCTAGAGTACCGTAGTGAAAGCATAGAGGCGAACCCCGAAAAATAGTTTTTACACACGCTCCCTTTACATATTATATCATATATTATTGTCCTTATTTTTTCTCTCTAAAAACTTTCTGCCAAAAGTTATTAGCTAGCTAGCACACCAATGTGATTAAAGATCAGGTGAACATGCATGTATGAGGAATCTAAACGGAGCTGGTTAAAAGCGATTAGTTGGAGAATAATAGCGACATCAACGGGCATGTCTTTAATGTATTTTTTTACGGGTCGATTGGACCTGGTGGCAGGGTTCGGGATAGTCGATGTTGTATTGAAGCTACTCTTCTATTTTATGCATGAGCGGGTGTGGAACATGACGGAATTTGGCAGAGGCCTCGGTGGCAAAGTAACGTCGGCTATGCGGTCTCCTCCCATCATATCTCTACACTCTGATACCGTTCAAAGTACAATTCAAAAAATGGTTACCTCCGACATCGGTGCGATTATTGTCATGGATGGCAACAAACCTACGGGGATAATCACTGAAAGGGATATCTTAGCGTGGGGGATAACAACCAGCGAAAATCCCAATCAAAAGGTTGTACGAGAGATTATGTCGTCACCCATCACCGTTGTTGAGCACGACACATCGTTAATGGACGCACTGAAACTCATGCATAATAAACATATTCGACGATTAGCGGTCACCCAAGAGAGCAAAATAACTGGTATCGTAACCGAACGAAGAATCCTCGCGACTCTCATTTAATTGGGTTGGGGTTGGCTAGCTATGAAATTTATCTCTGCTCATTTGCGTTTCTGCTAAAAGATCCAATAATTTCTTTATCTTTTCCTGAGCTATCTTATGAGTTCATGCTGCAATCAGCTAGCTAGCTTTTACTTATTTCTCCAGATGTCTATGACTGAGTCACACTGGGTTAGTTTTATCGAAACGAAGTTCCGTAATTGTAAAAAGAAGTTATAGTTTGAGAACGAATGTGTGTGTTATTATTGTGTGAGTGAAATGAGACTTCGTATACTTTTCTTGGAGCCACAACCATGTATAAGAGCATTAAAATATGCTAGAGGGCTTGAGGCAGCATTAGGCGATACCATTGTCATCATATTTGGTTACTTATTCCACACATTAAATGCGCTTTATGGAGGTGGCGATGAGGTCTTTGATGAACTTGTAAAATTACATCCAAATGACCTTGAAGGTGATATCAAAAGATTAGTGAACCGGTTTCATCCCGATGTTATTCACAGTCATATTGCTCCCGACTTTCTCACAATATCAGCTATTGAGGCAGTAAATGAAGTTTCTGTGATACATGACTGCAATGAAGCTCTCACTCTCCGAGAAACTGGTTAGTATACAAGTGATGATGAAGGAACAATAAAAGTGAAGTATCCTAGGCAGGAGAAAATAGCGAATGAGAAGAGCAGAGGTAGAATATACGTGACAGGAGGAGTGAGAGACTATCTCCAACGGCGATACGATGTAGATCCGTCCAAGGATATTGTCTTCTATAGCTACGTCAGTAATTCAGTGGTTCCGTCTCAGCTTCGCAGAAAGATCTCAGAGAAAGATGGTGAAACGCATATCGTCTATATAGGGACTGTAACCAGCAGAATAAAAGACGATCATTATGACCTACGTGAAATATTCAGGATCTTAGCCTCTTACGGGATACATATACACATGTATGTGTCAATCTGGGGTGCGAAGGATCAAGCCTACCCACGTTTAGCTAACGAGAATGTCTTCATACATTATCATGGGCATCTCGATCAAAAGAGCTTACTTCAAGAGATTACACAGTACGATTTCGGATGGGCTGGCCTCACTGCTAATTCAAAAAATAGAGAACATCTTGATGTATCCCTGCCAAACAAAGTTGAGTATATTGCGTGCGGTCTTCCCGTTATTGCGTTTCCACATAAAAACATAATGACATTCTTAAATCGTCATAGCGTTGGTCTTGTTTTTAATAGCATGGATGAGATCTCCTCTAAATTACAAAACAAGAAGAAAATTGAGAGTTTAAAAAGGAACGTCTTGAATGTACGATATAAATTCACTATTGAGAAGAATATAAACAAGCTAATCCAATACTACAAAGATATTTCTGGCGAATGATATTGTAAAAGTTAACGTTACGACTTGATAGAGATTGTTAGCTTTGACGCTCTTAAAGTGTTCCATGTGAAATAGAGTGCATTCTTTAGTAGGAAAAGAGCTGACTATATCATTTGTAATCATGAATGTGTTAAAAACAGGATTTTATTTGTGATTACGCTTTTAGAATGTAGGGAGAGGATAGGGACAGGCTTAAATTCACCCAGAATGATGTTTTCTAAAATGTCTTAAGCGTTTCTTCTCACCAATTACCACAAATATACGATTTTCATCCCAACACTTTCTACAAACTTTTTGTCCTCTCAATTAGAACCCCATCACTTGAAGTGTTCTTGGACTCTCCAGCATGAGTTGAGTTGATGATATGGAGTAAAGATAGAAAAAGATAAACCAACTCATTAATGAAATGATAAGCATAACTGAAATAAAAACATAGTTCTTAAGCTGTCAAAAAAAAGACTTCCACTCTATAATGGATTCGATTCGACTATCCAACGAGGAAGCGAGGTATCTCAAATATTTATTGTTTTCTCTGTTTTCGTTTTCTGTCTCAAAAGAAGTCTTCTCGAAGGTCTCATTAGCGAATTTCGACTCGATATAGTCTATGCATAATTAAGACTATCTAGAGAATTTGGATTAAAAATTATTCCCCAAATCTAAAATTAAGTTAATGGTTTAGATTCGTTCCAAACTTTATCAATAAATGTTTTTCCTGATCGTACCAGTATAGGATTGTTTATCCAGATTGCTGAATCGTATCGTCGTCCACCTAAACAATCACTTTTCACATCTGCTGATCCAACTATGATTTCATTTGTACTTAGGATAATCCTTGCATGCATCATTGTGAGTGAAATCCTAGAAGTAATCTATGTGCTTCGGTTCATTAGAGGGAATAGGTGCATTGTTTTCTTACTCTTGAAGATCAAATCCACTTTATCTTCTTGAACATGATGATAAGGAAGAATACAATAATTGACATGATGATTAGTGCGATATTGGGGCCGATTTCCCAAACGGGGTATGGAGCTTGAAATGTGATTTGATACAGACCAATAACCAGAGTCAATGGCATGAAGATGGTGTTTAACACTGTGAGCATTTTCATGATAGAGTTCATTTTATTGCTGGTCGAAGAGAGATATATGTCCAAAGAACCATTGGTAATGTCTAGCTGGGTGTTGATACTATCTAGGGTCCTCTGAACATGATCCAGTACATCTCTCAGATAGAAATCCATCCCAGGATGAATCAAGGTGTGCCCTTTCTCTACCAACAACCGTATTGCGTCTCTCTGTGGACGCATCAACTTTCTCAAAAAGAGGAGATTTTGTCGGTTGGTGAAAATCTCTGATAATATGTCACTTGTCGGATTATGAAGAACTTTACCCTCCACTCTACTAACGCTCTCTTCCATTTCTCTTTCTTTCTCCTCAAAATCATCAACCACAAGATCCAAGATAGTGTAGATTAGGAAAGAGATGCCTTGATCTGGTGATGGTCTCCTTTTTTTGATGCTTTCAATTATCTTTTTTTGAGGAATTGGGTCCTTGTGTATAGTAACAACAAACCCTTTCCCAAAGAGTAAACCTAACTGTAACCCTTCTACTAGCCTACCAGTTTTGGGATCTTGATCAACACCTCTGGAGATAATGAAAACAGTACTCTCATAATCTTCCACTTTTGATCGCTGTCGAATATTCACACAATCATCTAAGGCTAATGGATGCAAACCTAACATTTCCTCTAGATCCTCCAAATCTTCTTTTCTCTTTGGATTGATTATGTCCACCCATAAAATGGCCTCATCAGAAAGAAGATCATCTATATGTGTTAATGAAGCCAACTTCTTCTCTTTAAAGACGGTGTGGGAATATAGAAGAGTATGAATCTCCATCATTAAAATCTGCCACTTGACAATAACGTTTGAAATTGAACCGTTAATAAGATTTTGTAAGAGCGCACTTTTGTTTTCGCGTGTGCGTAATTGTTTTTTCACAAGTTTGGTCTTTGTGGAGAATCAATCAAATGAATAGAAAAATGAAGATGTGCGCGCGTTGATAGACGACCAGAAAGTGGAGTAACTAACGTAGATAATGGAAAAAATGCAAGTAGATCAAAAACGGTTTCATGTTGACTGTTTTTTCTGTATTTCTTTTCCGATTTTCTGTCCCAATTCTCTCATCTGTTCCTTCATCTTGGTTGTATTCGCGTATTGTGAAAATTTATTCATGCTTTCTCTGAACTCTCTCATCCACTCGGGTTCTGGTTGTTCACGCAATTGTTCAAGACTCTTTTTTAACTCTAAGAAACTTTTTTCAAGGATTTCATATTGTTCTAAGTGGTCTTTCTTATTACTTGAGATTTCTTCTTTGAGAGCTTGGTTCTTTTCGGTTATGGTTTCAGCGATTGTTTTGTAAGCGTTAACGTCTTCCTGAAGCTTTAGTACGGCTTTGCCCAGCTCCTCTATTTTATCATGGTTTTCAGGTCGGGTGATCTCTTTTATGTTTAGG
>JAUWWH010000195.1 GCA_030617005.1 Candidatus Bathyarchaeota archaeon
ATACAACTCTCCAATGAATTACAAATCATCGATAAAAGTTTAAAGATTATATGTATCGGGGATTACATTTTCATACCATTGATTAGAAAGTTTTCCATGGTGGAAATAGTTTCCATTTTAAAACATATTGATGGACTGGAGTTAACAACGGGAAACTTCCAAGAAAGGAGAAATAGACCAAGATCAATACAAGAAGCTTTACAGGGAAAGATTCCTAGTCATTTATATGTGTATCTACCCCATTCGATGGATGTTATCGGAAGAGTAGCTATTATTCAGATTCCACCTCAGTTGGAGAATTACGAGGTTTTAATAGGTAAGGCTATAATAGAAATTCATAAAAATGTAAACACTGTTTTAGTTAAGAAAGGTGCAATAAGTGGAGCATTTCGTTTAAGAAATTTTAAAATTATTGCTGGAATTGGTGTAACCGAGACTGAATATAGAGAACACGGCTGTATTTTCTATTTAGATCCAACGAAAGTATACTTTAGTCCTCGGCTTTCACAAGAGCGTTGGCGAATTGCTCAACAAGTGAGAGAAGAGGAGACCATTATCGATATGTTCGCTGGAGTAGGTCCGTTTTCAATATTGATAGGAAAAAAATATAGTAATGTTAGGATATTCGCCATTGATATTAACTTAGATGCTTTTAACTATTTGAAACGGAATATAACCGTAAATAGACTTCATGATCGAATTTTCCCCCTCTTTGGAGATGCTAAGAAAATTATCGAAAGAAATTATGTCGGAGTCGCTGATAGAGTCATAATGAACCTACCAGGACAGTCGACTAAATACATCGATGTAGCTTGTAAAGCTCTAAAATCCGCAGGAGGAATTCTTCATTATTATAGTTTTGAGGCTGAACCAAATCCTTTAGAAAATGTTACGAAGAAGTTAAGTAAAGCTATTTCAAGAACTGGAAGAAGTATTGAAGACTTTTCTGATATCCGCTTGGTCAAAGCGATAGCTCCTTATGAATGGCAGGTTGCAGTAGACACTATCATCCGCTAGATATCAACGATAAGGATTACTTCCATTTTCTGCTGTTCCTTTTTAAGATTTTCGATTAGATGCCTAGATAAATCTGCAGCTGCTTTGTCAGTCTTTATCATTAATGTTCTTCCACATGTGTAACTACTCTTCCTCGCAACGAGGTCTGTAGGGTGTTTAAAGGTTAATCGCGAACTTCCTCTTCCTATTGCCACTTCTCTATTATTATCCACTTGGAAAATTACGGTGATCCTAGCATTTTCTATCCTTGCAAGGCGTTTAAACCCCTCACTTAGCTCACAAGCTCCTTTAGACGCTCGAATACCAACTATGCAATCCCCCTTTTTAGAGAGATGCGCCTCTTTCGTTATCTCAAAAGTTGCTTTATTTTCTGCGATTATGTTTCTATGACCCCAAGATTCCAGTATTTCAACAATCCTCATATATGAATCCACGCAATATTAATCATAGGGTTTACTCATTCATTACTAAAACTTAAGTCTTAGTAGGTACCGCAAATAATGTTCTTCAAAGAGTGGAGAGAAGATCTAGTAAAAACCCTAATCTCTAAAGGATATCTTTATTCATCTAAGGTTATCAGATCTTTTAGAATAGTTCCAAGGGAAAAGTTTCTCCCAATCAACTTAAAAAAGAAGGCTTACATCGATACACCATTACCTATAGGCTTTGAACAGACAATTTCTGCTCCGCACATGGTTGCCATTATGGCTGAAGTTTCAGATTTTAAAGAGGGTAATAAAGTCTTAGAAATAGGAACTGGAAGTGGATACAATGCAGCTATAATGGCTGAAATAGTTTGTCTGAAGAATTATCAGAATCAGGGTCATGTCTATACCCTTGAGATCATCCCAGAACTTTATTCATTTGCAAAGAAGAATCTAGAAGAGACAAATTACGACAATAGGGTAACAGTTATCTTACACGATGGATCTATAGGTTACGCAGATCAAGCTCCATATGATAGAATTCTTGTAACAGCAGCAGCACCAAAGGTTCCCACAGTTTTAATTGAACAATTGAAGCTAGGAGGGATGCTTTTAATTCCTGTTGGAGACCATTACTTCTTTCAGAGTTTAATAAAGATTAAGAAGAATTATGATGGAAGTACAGTCACTGAAAAATTAGGTGGAGTCGCGTTTGTCCCATTGACAGGAAAGAATGGTTGGAAGTCTTAATTCGTATTAAATATATACAATAAAATATGTGCAATAATGAATTTCAGAGGAAAAAATATGATAAAACCAACACTCTGGTATACTTTATATAAACTTGCAGAATGTAAAGCTTATAAAAAAGACGCTAGACTCTCAACAGTAAGATTAGCCGAGTTATTGGGAACTTCTCAACAGACCGCATCTCGTCACCTAAGTGAACTTGAGCAAAAGGGTTTCATCTTGAAACAAGCTTCTTTTAGAGGACTTGAGGTTGGAATAACGAAGAAAGGATTAGAGGAGTTAGGAAGGGTTTACATTGGGCTTAAAAACTTTCTAGGTGAAATTCCTAGTAAAATTATTCTTGAGGGAACCTTATTTTCTGGATTTGGAGATGGTAGTTATTACATAGGTCAGAAAGGTTACAATCTTCAATTAAGGAGAAAACTAGGTTTCAGTCCTTACCCTGGGACATTGAATTTAAAACTTTCTCCATCTGAACTTAAAAAGAAACAAGAATTGGAAATGTATCCCTCACTTACTATTGACGGGTTTATGGATGATAAACGATCCTTTGGTAAAGTTAGATGTTTCCCTGCAATAATAAATAATGCTGTTAAAGGAGCAGTTATAATAATAAAACGCACTCACTATGATGAATCAGTCCTTGAGGTAATATCACCAGTTTTTCTTAGAAAGAGATTTAATCTTAAGGAAGGAAGTAAGGTTAAAATTGAAGTACCAATAAGAAACCTCTACTAACCTACCTTAAGTTTTCCATTTTTAAAGAAAGTCAATCTGGTTCTTATAACAACTCTCTTTTTCATATTTTAATTTGCTCTTTCTTATCGAGATCTTTATCTTCTCACTAAGACACCCCTAAAAAAACTATTGTTCAGTATTAAAAAGGGGCTTCTATGAGGGTTTATTCTATTTATTAAGAAAGGATTTTTTCTTATATGCATGATCTTAGTCATTGGACTTTGTTAAGTGTTAATTAAAAAAAATCTTCTAATTTTCTTTTTGTTGTTGGTACAAACACTTTTTTTTCTAATATATTTATGACCTTTTTCACTCTTTTTCCAGAAAAACTATGCTCTTCTACCATAAACTCCATTAACTTTTCAGAATTAGGTTCTTTCCATTTTATTTCATATTTACTTATAACTGGAGGATTAAGAAAAAAATTAAAGACTTCTTCAAA
>JAUWWH010000169.1 GCA_030617005.1 Candidatus Bathyarchaeota archaeon
AGTCAACAAATCGTTGATAGTCTTCCTCTCTATGACTATGCCATCAGATTCTGAGATCAACAAGTAATCTCCCACAGGTAATTTCGTAACAACGATGTCCTCACATATGTCTTCAATCAGTTTCAGCATACTCCGTTCTCCATGATCTATAAGAAGTTTCATTCAAATGTCCTCCTTTGAATTATTTAGACACCTTCATAAATGATTTATTTTTATGTTCACTTATTCCATGGTAAAGTTAACAAATGTCACATTACACGCACTATTTTTTATCTTCAGGTAAATAGAATCGTCTTTTTAAACCATTTTTCTGTTAAGTAATCTCAAAGAATATGTCGCTAAGACATGACATGATAAATTACAGTGTTTAAAAAAATACATATATGTATTTTTTGGTGACAGGTAAGCAGGTTAGAGTGTTTCTTCAAGCATTTTGATGAATTCTTTAGCCTGCTTCATTCCGTTGTCCCAAAAGAGTTCAGAAGTTATATTAAAACCCAGATCTTCACCGAGTTCTCTGGGAGATTTACTCGAACCTGCAGCTAAGAGACTCTTCAGTTTTGGAACGAATGCTTTCCCCTGTTCCTTGTAAAGTCGATATAGAGCGAAGACAAATAATTGTGCAAATACATAGGGATAGTTGTAGAAACGATAATTTGCCATGTAATAGTGAACCTTCATCGTCCATTCCCACTTCATAACTTTCAGCCAATCAACCGAATCTCCATAGATCTTTTCCCTTGCAGTAATCCATAACTTAGCAACTGTCTCACCATCTAAGAAGTCTCCTTGCTCAATAGCAGTATATAAGCTCTTTTCGAAGAATACCCTTGCAGACACTTGAAATGCTGCCATCCCAAACTCGTCTAAGATATTAGTAAGGATTCCTTGTTTCTCTTCCACAGTTTTAGCTTTACATAGTAATTGTTCAGTTAAGAGTAATTCACCGAAGATGCTACCACACTCTGCAATGCAGCTTCCTACCTCAAAATTACTCGATTTCTGCGCTCTTGAACCTAAATAATCATGAATAGCATGTCCAAGCTCATGTGCTTGAGTGTAAACATCACCTATATTACCGGTGAAACTTTGTAAGATATAAGCACTCTTTCCAGTCAACCATGAAGAACAGAAAGCTCCTGATCTTTTACCTTTACGTACCTCACCATCTATATGTCGCCTCTCGAACATCTCATCGACCCAGTCTCCAAATTCCAGATCGAAGCTCCCATAGGCACCGACAACTTCCTTTCGAGAGTCACTCCAAGTGTAATCTTTCTCTGGAGTATTAGGAAGAGGAGCAACTATATCGTAGTTAGCCAATTTTGGTAAACCCATCAGTTTAGCCTTTAATCTAAGATACCGCTGATATAAACCCACGTTTTGTTCAATCGTCTGCATAAGGTTATCAATGGTCTTCTGGTCAACATCATTAGCGATTAAACTCTGAGTCATCGGAGTGGAATAACCTCGCACGATACACATTTGTAGATGATCAGCACATATTGCACGTATAGCACTTGCCCAGAGCATCTCATCCTTCCCAAGATTTTCATAAACTACTTGATTAGCACGTCTCCGCAAATCACGATTAGGACTCCGGTATAAGCCATATATATCTCCATAGGAAAGGGTCTTAATCTTACCAGCAATCTCAATGTCGAAAGTTCGTATGGACAACCAATCGCCTTGAAGCATCTGCCACGAATTGACACCATTCTTGTCCTTGATGATAATCAATCGTTCTTCAGTTTCTGAAAGCATATATGGTACTCTTCTTAAGATTCTCTCAAGATAGTGTTTATACTCTGCTAGAAATGGGTCTACAATTAATTTCGGATTCTTAGCAATGAGTTTTCCAACCTCAATATCAACGAATGCTAGAGCTTGGCTTACTTTCATCAATGCTCTGCGAGTGGAATCATTAAGAACTTTTGCGAAATCAACAGTTGAATCAGCGGCATATAGTAAGTGAGAATACATGGTCACACCTTCAAAATTGAGTGAAAAGATGTCGTTCAATTCTATAAGATCAAGGAGATCCTTCGCTTCAAGGTTTTCAATCTTTCCAAGATACGTATCACGTATCTTCTTGGATTCTACCACCATATCATCCAATTTTTTTTGTATTGAACAAGGATCAGCGCTCTCAACGAGTTGAGAGAGATCCCAAATCATCTCATCTTTAATCATTTTAAATCAGTCCAATAATTTACTAAGTCCTTCTTTATCACATTTACCATCTATTAAAAAAGATAACTAGTCAATAAACTATTAAGTGAAAATATGTGATAATGATGGAAAACAAATAGGTACAGACAGAATCACTGGACCACACCGCGCATAAGATTCTAGCTATTCGATATTTTTCTGTAATCTTTCATTTTTCTCAAAGCTTTAACAAACACAGCAACTGGAAGAGTAGAAATAACACTGAATTAGTATAATAAACCAAATTTAGAACTAAAAAAGGGAAAAAAATTTAGAGCGCCTTTCGTTATATCCAATTTTTTAAGGAACTTAAATTTCAGTTGTTTTATTTGAAGATGGAACTACCATTCATATTCGCTATTAGATATCTCCTTCCAACAGGATCGACAAATAGGTTTCTTCTCATTCTTGTAGTTTATATAAATGGTTATGTTTCTTTTTTCACAGTTCGAAGTCCATGGATTACCACAGATTTCCCTTCTAAAATATAAATTATCGTCTAAAGTATTTAATTTCCTTCCCAAGATGCCTCTCCTCTGAATTTTCTAATGATAATTTGTAGAATGATTCAATGGGAGGCTATCTTACAGGAATAATTGGAACCAAGCAATATACGTCTCACTAACACTATACTTCATAAAGAAGATAAGGGAACGGTTTTGTATAAAACCAAGCTAAAATAGCCTCATCACCAAATCCTTCAACAATATTAACTATTATTAATATGAACAAGTGATTCTAAAGCTCATTTATGAAATAGTTAATACCTATTTGAAATATTATTAGCATACAAATGTAAGCAAGAGTATGAAGACCGTATTCTTTAACAAATACATGGCAATAAAAGAGATGTGTTGTGGAATTAAAATCGATTTTGTAACGATCTTCGTTCTGACTATCCATTCATCAACATTATTAAAAGCTTTAATTATAGAGAGGTTAATCCCTAGACCTTCAAGTACTATATGCGCGATCTCTCCCGCTGTATCTGCAATCTTATCTACTGCTGAAGCATCTCTCATGATCCCAACTGAAGCTTCAGTGTCTCCTCCATCCCTAAACACTATGCCTGTATTCATAATAAGAAGGGTAATAAGAGTACGCACTCAACTTTCAAACTCTATTACTTCAGCAGTTATGTCCCTATCGTGAAATAGAACGGAAGAGTAGGTCAAATCCACCATAAATCCTGTGATGTTCTGAATCTCAATTAAAAGCTATCTCACAGAAACTGGTTTATACTTTAGTTCTCCTTTATTAGAATAATCCTCTTTTTTCACATAACCATCCAACTCAACGAGATAGTAATCCCAGAATGCTTAAACTGATCGTCATCTAGTTATTCCTATAACTCAATCATAAAGTTACATCTATGAGGGAATCTTTTTTCTAGGAAAGTTTATTTCTAATTGTTTTAAATTAAAAGAATTATTGATATTGGGTATATAGGTTTATGGGAATAAGAAGAATAAGTATTGTAAAGAGAAAAGACTATCCACAAGTTAGTAGGATCGAAGAGAACTTCGATATCAGAGATAAAGGG
>JAUWWH010000033.1 GCA_030617005.1 Candidatus Bathyarchaeota archaeon
CTCCTTCTCTCCAACGATTAGTGTAAATGGAATCCCCTTTTTGTTAATATATTCAAGCTGCCGTTTTAGTGATCTACCCATAACTTCGATTTCTGTCGGAATTTTGTTTCTCCTAAGTGTTTGTGCAATCCTAATAGCTTCAGTCTTCATTTCACCTTTTACAGGTGCAACGAAAACCTTAGTTTTTATCTTAGGGAGCTTAAACAATCTTTCTTTTTCCATTACCATCATAATTCGATCTATACCAAACGATATCCCTGTAGCGGGTGTTCGTTCACCACCATATAATTCAATAAGATGATCATATCTACCACCACCTCCAACGCTACCAAAATCTCTCCCCTTTTCGATAACTATTTCGAACACTGACGCAGTATAGTAGTCTAAGCCCCTTGCTAGACTAAAATCCATTACTATTTTTTCTGAAATACCATATTCACCAGCTATCTTTTTTATCTTCACCATTTCATCAAGTCCCTCAATAAGCTTTTGAATCCCCATTTGGTCATCAATTTTTTTATAGTGATGATCTTTACTCATTTGAAACAAATCTTTCTCTTTTTTTCTGATAAATCCTAATAATCTTTCGATAGCTTCCTCTTCTTCTGGACCAAGTTTTTCTTTTAACTCTGCTCTAACACTATTAAGACCAATTTTTTCAAGTTTATCTATGATTCTAAATACTTCTAGATGTCTTTTTATGGGAATACCTGCAAGAGTAGTTAAACCATCCAACACTTTTCTGTTATTTAATTTAATGAAGAAATCTTGTAAGCCTAAAGCTCCAAGACAATCACAAGCAGCTGCTAATACCTCTGCATCAGCTTCTGACTTATCACTTCCTATTATATCTAAATCAGCTTGGAGAAACTCTCTGAATCGTCTTTTTGCTTCAGGTCGCTCATATCTCCAAACCTTTGATATACAATATCTTCTAAAAGGTTTAAGCAGGGTAGGATTACCTGCTATTATTCGTGCAAGTGGAACAGTTAAATCAAATCGTAGTCCTAAGTCTCTCCCTTTTTTATCTTTAAATTTGTAAATCTGTTTCTCAACTTCATCACCACACTTAATTCTAAGTGTATCCAAACTTTCAAATACAGGTGTGTTTAAGGGTTCATACCCATATTTTTCGAAGACCTCTCTGAAGGTTTTAGTTATGTATTCAATTTTAATCATTTCTTTCGGTAAAAAATCTCTAGTTCCTCTTGGAGATTTATATTTCATCTTTCACTCAGTCCTCTCTTATATCTCAATGACGTAATTTAGTATCGTCTATTATAAACTCATTCTTCTAAAAAAATGATCTACATTTTCTCTCTTTATGTTACTCCTTTTCCTAACCCTCCAATTGCAAAGGCTAGAAGCCCTATAAGCATCCAAATTAGAATCATATTTTTAACCTTTACAACATTCTCTTTTGAATAGTCTTTCCATAAGATGACGGAAGAAACAATGAAACCGCTATCTGAGAACGTAACGATTGGCAAATATACCCACGAAACCATCCCGTAGATCCACGGAAAAATACTCAGTGTAATAGCACCGAGGAAAAAGAGGATGCCAATAATACTTGCAAATCTTGGACTGTATAGACTGGCTATTGTTTTTACACTTCGAATCCTATCGCCCTCCACATCAACAATTCCTTTTACAATCTCTCTGCCTGTATTAGCAAAAAAGATCATCAAATCGAAGAAGAGAAGTAATCCAAGTCTATTAAAATTAACATTCCAGCCTTTATAAATAAAACCACCATAAAGTAGAGGAATAGCAATACAAGCACTTACCATAAAATTACCGATCAAACCCATCTGCTTACCCTTAATATTATAAAATATCGAGATCGAAAGGGATATAATTGCAACCATGAAACAAGCTAAGTTCGTTATTAGAGCAGATAAAAGACCAATTGTGCTGAGTGCAATAGCAAAAAATAACGCTTCTTTCACTGAAACTAAGCCACTCGGTATTGGTCTTTCAGGCGCATTAATTGCATCTACAGATCTATCCCAATAATCATTAACGATCATTGAAGTACCTGTAAGAGTGAATGCCGTAAGGAATCCGAATAATGATGGTTCAAATGGTAAGAGCGTAAAATATGTTATTAATTCACCTACCAAGACAGCTAGGCCCATCATCAAACAATTTATTGGTCTTATAAGACGAAAAAAACCAATAATTTTACGCATTGTACTTTCGCCTCAATATCCATTTAATTGGGAGCGAGTAGCCTATATCCCTTTGAATAGCATGTTTCCCACTAATTTAAAGTCATACTTGGCAAATAGATCTTTATCTACATATTCTATGAAATACTTGAAAAAAGAAGATTTTCTCAACTTATCTTATTCTTTATGGTTGTTAATATAAACTATGTAACAACCTCGGGATTAACCCTAATGGAAAATAGTTTAAATAAAAAATTGTATTTTCAACCTTAATTGCTATTATCGTTAGAGCAATAGTTAATATCACAATTATCCCCCTTGTTCCCGTTAAAGAAGCGTTTGATACACAAACCTTCAGAATTAGTTTAAATTTTTCTGTTTCTACTAAACTTACTGTTAAAAATAGGTGGACTGTTTCAGGAAATTATTAGACAGAGTACGAAGTATCATTTCATATTTATCCACCAGATAAAGATACTACCTATTTGAAAAAACAGAGGCGTCCTCTGATACATTTAAATTCATCGCATAAACTGCGTGCGGATATAAAATTCGAATAATGGCTCCAACTGCATCTAGAATCACTGTAACTCTTGAATCAGAACAAAACTAGATCGATCCCGATCATTAATATCCTCACTGGAACTCTATATATAAACTAATTATTCAATAGTAATGTGTAATTTAGATTTCTAGCTAGATATTTTCAAGGTTAATTTACATCTTGTAACGTATGTATTATTCTCCTTTTAACAGACCTTTAACAATATTTTTTTTGGAAAAATTAAAAATCTTCTTTTTATATATTTAGTGTTGTAAGCTGGTAGTAGACTATATCGCCCCTTCTATCCATAACAGCAACTATTAACTCTTTCTTCATACCTTGAACCAGATGTAGCACTTCTCTAATCTTATCGATGGGAACAGAGTTTCCTTCGCAAGTAATAAAGATGAGATATTTCGCAGCTTTTTTCCCATATGATCCCCTACTATAAACTCTAAAGGTTATTTCCCAACCAGTCCCCTCCCTAACGACGTAACCACGTCTTCTCAAATCTCTATAGACCAGATACTTCGTCCAAATATCATCATCTTCAGATCGAAATTTTTCAAAAAGAGACTGAAAATTAAGATCTTCTTCAGTTTCACTATCGATAACCATGATCCTCTTACTGGATAAAAGATAAAGAGCCTCCCATGAAGATAAAGAAAGATCTGGTTTATCATCTAACTTTGTACCAAACCCTATTTGACGAAATGTTTCAGCATCCGCTTGATTTGAAATTATTACTTTTCCATCATCGAAAGTAGTTTTAATTTCTCCATTTGCCATCTTGAAATAAAAACCTCAACTTTTTTTATTAATCTCTTTATGTTATTAATTACTCTTGAACTTTTTACACGGTCACTTATGAGCATAATACGCAGTTATTTTATTATCTACTTTTTTTATTCTAACAAATCCAAATCTTTCAAATTGTATAATATCTCCTGGTTTTAAATCTTTACAATTTTTTTCAGCTAACCCTTCAACGTATGAGGTATCTGGCATGATGACGGAAGTCACTATTCCTGATTGATCAGGTATCCAGTGAATTAAGCGCACATTTCTCTTTTTAGCATCCAGATAAGATTCGCTATAAAACTCAGATACTACTTGCTTGTTAATCTTTTTTATTTTTATATTGAATAATCCCATCAGACGGATGACTTTATTTAATTTCAGTATTGAAATATCATTATTTGAGATCAGAAGGGAAACACACTCATTTTTAGGTATTACTTTTAAGATTCTATGTCCCCTGTTCGGGTCGTCAGGATGTAGGTTTTGCTTTGCTCTATAGTCTTTTTTCACCCCATAGACTGATAGTTTTACAGGATTATCCACAAAGAAGTATCTATTAGCTAAAATATCCACGTTTTTTCTGTTGTAAGCGAATATATTATCCCAACTCAGGGTCACATCTACAGGTCTAGGACCAACATTCATGATAAGTTGACGGATTGTTTTAGATACAAACCCTCTCTTCCTAAGAGCTATTAAAGTACCTAAACGTGGGTCATCCCACCCTTCATAGACACCTTTTTTAATCCCCTCTCTAATCTTTGATTTACTAAATACTGTATCAACCATTTTTAAGCGTCCATAGTGAATCGCTTCGGGATATTTCCAGTTTAAATACTTATAGAGAAAGCGATGTCGAGTCGTATTTGTTAGATGTTCTTTCCCCCTCAAGATATGCGATATCTGTAATTCATGGTCATCTATTCCGCAACAGAAAGCAAAAAGAGGCCAAACACGGTATTTATCTCCCATCCTTGGATGAGGAAATTTCTTTGTATTAATTATCCTAAGAGCTGGCCACTCTCTAACAGCAGGATTTGGATGGTTAAGATCTGTTTTAATTCTAACAACGGCTTCTCTCTCCTTAAAGGCCCCGTTAAGCATATTTTCCCATCTCTCTAGATGCTTACTAACTGGAAGTGTACGACATGGACATGCCTCTTTTGCCAATATTCTTTGTTTAAACTTCATAGAGTTACAGATGCACACATATGCAGCTTTCATTTCAATGAGTTGTCTCACATAACCATAGTAAATCTGCAACCTGTCGGACTGGAAGATCTCATTGTCCCACTTCACACCAAGCCAGCGAAGGTCATTTCTAATCCAGTCATATGCCTCCAATATTGGAGACTTTGTTTTAGGATCACTATCATCAAATCTTAAAGTGAAGCGACCTCCGTACATTTTTGCATATTCATCACAGAGAATCGCCGCCCTCGAACTACCAATATGTAAATGACCATTTGGATTAGGCGCAAATCGAACATGAACAAAGGGATATTGCTCAACTTTAGGTAAAGGGGGAAGTCGCTTTTCCTTAATTTTAACTTTCTTTCTGCTAAGAAGATCTGGCCACTTCTTCTCAACAATCATCTTCTTTTCAGATAGGGGCATCTTATTAAGTTCCAAAACTATCTGATTTACTATTTGCGCTATCTCTTTTACGTTAACTTTTAAATCTGGTCGTTCAGCAAGAAGCTTCCCTACTACAGAATCAGTTTTAGCTCTTCCGTTATACTGTATAGCATTTAATAGCGCTAATTTTCGAATTAACGAGTTTAGTTCTTTTTCTTCCAAATAATTATATCCCTTTTAGTAGCATGCATTATTCAATGTTATTTGAATTTTAGGAGAATGAGAACCCTATTTGATTTAATACTCTCTCGTAATGAAATATTCACAGAGATTAAGAAGGGCTTCCCTTGTTGGAGTTGGGGGAAATGAGAGTAGATTATTTATTGCCTTCTTTTGTAACATCTTGGCTTTTTTTATAGCATAATCTATGGATTTTAAAGATCGAAATGTCTGTTTTATATATTCTATCTCACTTAACGAAGCTTTCTTATTACCTAATCCAGATAGTATTCGTTTACGTTGATTGTTATTTGCATGAGCTAAAGCATGTATCGTGATAAGTGTTCTTTTTCCTTCCCGTATGTCACTTCCAATAGGTTTCCCTAAAACTTTCTCATCGCCTATTAAACCAAGAACATCATCCATTACTTGGAAAACGAGACCTGCATAATAAGCAAATTTATCAAGCTTCTTTACTTGGGAATATCGTCCTCCCCCAATAATAGCGCCTGATTTTGCAGCGAGTTGAAGTAATGCTGACGTTTTTTTTCCAATCATGTTAAAATACTCTTTTTCTGATACATCTACTTTACGTTCGTATAATATATCGAGTGCTTGTCCTTCACAGACTAAAATTGTTGCTTTTGTTATCGCATCTAAAATTCTGAGAAGTCGCTTTGAGGTTACTTTTTTAAAGTCTATGTTATGTAGAACTACTTCGTAAGCTTTTGCAAATAACATATCTCCTGCTGTTATAGCGATTGGAATTCCCCATAAAACATGAACCGTTTTGACACTTCGTCTTTTGTCATCGTTATCAATTATGTCATCATGGATTAAAGTAAAATTATGGATAAACTCTATTGCTGTTGCTACAGGTAAAGCAACTTCTATTTCTCCACCGACTATCTCACACGATTTTAGAACTAAAAAGGGACGAAGCCTCTTACCACCCGCTTCCATTAAATGTCTAGAAGCGGTGTATAATTCCTCTGGTTTATTTTCTCGTGTAAATATCTGGTTTATTGTTAAATTAACTTTCTGTGTAATGTCATTTAATTGTTTAAGGAGAATTTCATTCAATCCATAACGCTCCTCCGTGCATACTTTTCTGGTTTGAACCCTCTAAGACGTAACCATTCAGCGACTTTGTTCATAATTACTAAAGGGATTTCGTTTAGCTTCTCTATAGTATTTGCTCCCACAAGGAACATAGTCATTTTTATTTCTTCTATTAACGTTTTAAGAACACTTTCAACTGTTCCTTCTAGAGCAGATTTTAAAAGTGGAGATGCTATTCCCACAGCATTTGCACCGAGGGCAAGAGCTTTAGTTGCCTCTATACCCGTTCTTATGCCTCCTGATGCTATGAGCGTTAACTCAGTAGCATGCCTCACTTCAATGACACTTAATGCGGTTGGAATGCCCCAATCCCAAAAAACCTTTCCCAATCTTTCATGTAATTCATCTGAAGTCCTCTTTGCTCTGAAGGATTCAACAGCAGCCCAACTTGTTCCACCTGCACCACTGACATCTATTCCTCTAATACCAGCTTCCTCAAGTAGAACAGCCTCTTCAAAAGCTATTCCAGCTCCAGTTTCCTTAATTAATAATGGAACTGATAGTTTTGCGGCTATTTCCCTAATTTTATCCAATACACCGCTAAAGGATGCGCTTCCTTCAGGCTGAATTGCTTCTTGAAGTGGATTAAGATGAATAGCAAAAGCATCTGCATCAATCATCTCTATAGCTTTCTGAATTTCGACAAAACTATCCTTTTTTAGAATTTGTGAAGCACCTAAATTCCCTATTAAAAAGGCGTGAGGAGCCTTCTTTCTTACTACTTTAAATGATCCTTCGAGCTGTGGGTTCTCTAGAGCAACCCTTTGACTCCCAACACCCATAGCCAAACCTAATGTTTCAGCTGCTTCTGCTAAAGCAGCATTAATTAATAACGCCCTTCTTGTACCTCCCGTCATCGCTTCTATAACTATAGGTGCCTTCAACTTATGGTCAAATATTTTTGTCGATGTATTTACTTCATTTAAAGAGATCTCAGGTAAAGCTCTGTGAATCAAGTAAACGTCTTCAAATCCCGTACTTTTATATTTGGCTTGAATGTTTTTGTCAATACATATTTCGATGTGATCTTCCTTTCTATTTTTTGTTTCTGTCAATTATATCTACTACGGTTTAATCTCTGTACCCTTTACCTTTTCATTCTTCAATGCTTTGTATAAACGGTTTACCTTTTTTGCATTTATTATTTTAACCTTAATCCCTGATTCCACAGCAGGTATTAGTTCAACGATCTTACCAAACATACCTC
>JAUWWH010000023.1 GCA_030617005.1 Candidatus Bathyarchaeota archaeon
CGATGGAGATGGAGATGGTGGCCGGGTTTGCGTCGGTTGTGGAGGGGGTGAATGTGGAGGAGGCGAGTAGTGTGGATAGTGTGAGTATGACGAGTGTGATGATGTATTTTTCTTTGTTCATTGATCTTCATTTGTATATCTTTATTATTTATAAGTCTATTGTACGCGGTACGCGGTGCTACGTACGGAGGACGCGGTACGTTGTATATATAGGGGATGTATGTGTTCAGGTTCTGTGTATGTTCTCGTAAAACCTATAAATTTCATCTCCGCTTTCAGCGGATCCTCATTTTCTCAAAACTTAGCGGATAACAATATACTTTTCGATCTTCCATGCTTTCAAGCTTTTCTTTTTGAATTAAATATCTTTTTAATTCATCGGCTCCTAAAGTTCTGAACCCAAGGCTTCTATAGAATATGTCGTTTTCGGTGTTGTCTGCGGGCGTTTCTACTGTGACGTTGCTAAAATTCATTTCAGTGCAATTATCAATGAATGATTCGACTAAATTAGTTCCTAAGCCGATTCTCCGATAGTTTGGCTTTACTGCTAGTCTATGTATATGCCCTTTCCCATGGTAACTGGAGCCGACGATATAGCCTATTATGCTACCTCTTGAGTAAACGACTTGGCTCAGGAATTTCTTATTTGGCATTTCTCTCAAAAAGTTTTCTTCTACCCAGGCAATGTCGAAGATGGAAGTATCCAAATTTGACAGCTCAGATAATTGATCATCTCGAAGTGGCGTAAATGTGATCGAATTAGAAAGCATCCACTCAATTTTTTTAGATCCTATATTGAAAAGTGCGTCCAAGATTGATAATCCTTCGATGAATTCCCCGTGCAGTTGCCGATAAACTGGATGCTCATATTTTTGCCGTATCAGTTTTAAGTCATTCTCAGCAAATTTCCAATCTTCTTGGTATGCTGCTTTACCACAGAGATAGGTATCTCCACCAATCTCTTTAACCATATTTACAAGTAGGTCTGTTGTATGGCCTTCGCAGTTAAACTCGCTTCCTATCACGAGTCTTGTATTTATTTTAAGAATTTTGCAAATTGATTCTATGATTTCGATATTCAAATCGGCTAACGAATTCCAAGTTTTGCCTAGAATGTTTTCAATAGTCGGATAAAACTCCATGAAGTGAGTGGCATTACCGTATAGTGATTTCAGTGTTTTCAAGTGCTTCCTAGCCCACTTTTTTTGGTTCACGATTTCCACTTTAGAGATGTTTTGTCCAAAATTATATTTCACTGGAACCGTTAGCCATATGGAAGATTCTATCCCTTTCACTTTTACCCTGTTTATCCATGAACCCCTTGTATACTGGGCATTATCCATGAAAATGAAGATGTCAGACTCTGCCATTTTGTAAAAATATTTTAAGTAGGGCATATAGTTTGGCTGATGTATAGCGACGATCATATTATTAACCTATATATTTCAAACGCCTCAGCGTAATCGACTCTAGCTTGGTTTCCTCTAGTTCTCATTAGAGACTTAATCACGTCTGGTTTGAAATAGTACCTATCAAATTGTGTTTTATATTCATTCAATGCCTTAAGCTTGGCTTCAACATGATCGCTAGTCAATTCGATATATAGATCTGGTTGGAAGAATATTGAACTTCTTATTGCTTCATAGGATACGATGTTAACATCCCTAAACAACCTAACCGTTTCCTCCGATGTTATACTATGATCCTGATGAACATCACGCAAAGAAGGGCAGAAGACCAGGTTGGGCTGGAAATTATCTCGAATATCGATCATGGCCTGTCTGATATCTTGTCTATAGTCTCCAAAGAATCGGCGTGGAATATTTTTAATAATCAAGTCATCCATTGTTAAGCCTATATGTTTAATCGCTTTCTCGACATCACTCAATATTCCATTGTTTTTAGGATCGTCGGTGCAGGGTGACAGAATTAAATATTTAATTTCAGTATCAGTTGAATACTTCGATATTATTCCCGCGCACCCTAGTTCCACATCGTCGGGGTGTGGACCTACGAAAAGTATTTTTTCTAATTCAATATTCAATTGACTTCAATTCTCTTTCTGGTATCAGTTGTTACCATCTCTTTCGACGCAAGCAGTTCTCCACGACTGCTCATTATTACCACCGATCTAATATCATCTTTATCACTCATAAATTTATCGATCACCGAGATGCGTTGTACTGCGCGCTGAGGATGTAGGATGTAGGATACACATTAAGAGATCAACCCAACAACGAACCTACTAACCTCACAAACCTCGACCTTCTTTTTCACTATCATCACTCTTGACTATCGTAACCCACATTACAATCCCAATTATTTTATTCACTGCCCACCATAGATTGTGTGGAGTATTTATGTGGTCCATACTTTTTATGCCAACTACCAAATGTAAGTAACAAATATAAAAACGCTGAATAATCCTCTTCACCAGTTACATGTGCTTCAAACATTTCCTTTATCCTTCTAATATCAAAAAGTGATGGGTCAAGACACTCTGGATCCGTAATCGTAATCCATATAAGTTCTCTAAGCTTTTTATTATGTCTAATTAATTCGCGATAATTGGGCCATGAACTTTCTGTGTATGTTGGATTGGGTAATCGATTCGCCTTAAGAACAAATATTTTTTTTAAAATAATCTGAATGAGCACTACTGCCCATCTAATAAACGTTGGGAAAAAAGGAGAATAGCCGGTGTTGGAATTTGGTATTCTGGCAATATCTGGATTCAGTTTTTCAAGAGTGGCTATCCATAAATCTTTATTAGAACGGTATTTTAGGGGTATTTCAAGATAAAGATCAAACAAATCGTTATCAAACATTACAACATATTCATCTAATGCTTGTCTAATGGAGAGGTTAAATAGATATGTTGGATATCGCGAAGTATAGTATGTATCAAGCCAAGTAAACTTATCGTAAATACTCACAACTTTACTATTTGCCTCTTCGAGAATTTTCTTAATAGAATTATTTAAAACATCGTCTAATTTATCTGCATAATACTCATTGAAGAGCTGGTGTGGATTTTGTTCATATATACTATACCTTAATTTCCCCAATATTTTGTATACAATGTTTTTGTCAGTTATTTTAGTTAGAAATGGGAGACCAATGTTTCTTCCAAATATTTTTAAAGTTCTCCTAGGTAATGCTGTACCTCTGAAACAATGTTCAAAACGCACACCAGTAAATATCACATCGCTTACTTCTTGGATATCACTGAAATAACCAATTACATGGGCGTGGATAAAGTTATACATTCCGTCTCCACTCTCAACAGCTTCATCTACCATATTAAAATAATGGTCAAAATCACGATTGAGAAAAATGTGTTTACAACCTTTTGCTTCCGCAATCTTCCTTGCTGTTTTAACTTCTCGATTTTCAAAATCGCCGAAAGTAAATGTCACCATTTTTTTATCTGAGGCAGCTAATATCATTCTAGAATCTAATCCACCACTTAATAAAAGCCCAAAACAATTATTACCCTGAATTCTTCTTGCTACAGATTTCTTTAATACGGCCGCTAATTTATCTACATAGTATTTTTTGGGGTGATTTGTCTCTTTGTAGTGCATTTCCCAGTAAGGAATAATAGAAACATTGCCATTTTGATACTTCAGGATGTGAGCCGGTTTAAGTACATCAATATCCTTATAGTATGTTTTATTTCCTAGAATTCTCTGAAAAGTAAAAAACTCAAAAATCGACCTTATATCTAATTGTCTTGGGACCTCAGGCGAGACAAGTATTGAAGATAGTCTTGTACCGAATAATAAATTACCTTTATCTGTTAGGTAATAAAATAGTGGTTGTGAACAGAACCGATCATTGACCAATAATAACTCATGGGTAATCAAGTTATAAACCACTATATTAAAATTGCCATTAAGTTTTCTGAAAGCACTTTCTCCTGTTTCCTCGTAAAGACGAAGGCAATACTCAGCATCGTTGTGCTCAAATTCAAATCTATGGCCTTTGTTAATAAGTTCCGATTTTGATTGCTCGTAATCAAAAATATTACCGTCCATTATCATAAGCATTGATCTATCATTATTAAATATAGGTTGAGACTCGGTATTTGTGGTTCCGTGGTTCAATCTTGCAATTGACAGAAAAACATCATGCCATAAATCAACTTGTTCATTGTCTGTCCATCGCACTGTTCTGATCATGTCAGAAAGTAAGGAAGTACCTATTCTATTTGTATTGTCTATATATCCTACGATGGCACCCATTACTCAATCATCAACAGATACAATTAGCTTTCGAGAGGTCCAAAACATGTTAGTAATTAATTCGATTTAAGCACATCTTTTTAACCTCTTTAAAATAAAAAATCTATGATAAGGCATTTCAAACACACGGTAGGTCCTTTCAAGATTAAATCCTATGCATTCAATATCCTCAATAATTTTCTTTAGAGGATAACCTGCTCTACCAATCTCCCAATAATGTTGTCCATCAAAACTATGAACTGACTTTCTCAATGTTGGAAGAGGGATTAGTCTTTTTATTTCTCCAATCTTCGGAATTTGTATATTGAACCGGTAAACTCTATTAACATCTGGAAGTGATAAAACCACGTGTGATTTTGAAACGCGGTATATCTCCGAAATTGCTTTATTAAACTTGTTGTATGGTAGATGTTCCAATACTTCATAACAAACTACTAAATCAAAAAATTCATCGATGAAAGGAAGATCTAAAACAGTACTCATTATATCTGGATTTAATTTTTCATCAATATCTAGAGTTGTAATATTTACTTCTCTTTCTTTAAGATATTTAGAGACAAAAGAATTTCCAATCCCTGTTTCAAGTATCTTTTTTGGCTTTAATAACATTATTTCCTGAATCTGATGCCAATAACTACAAAAACGGCCTTTCGTATCATAATTAGAATAATAGTGTGTGCGATCTACCTGTAATCTCATTTTTTAGCAATCACCCACGTAACTATTGGATAATTAATCTCGTTTAATATAGCTATCTTATATAAAATATTCCATTTAGATTTTTTAATTTTCATAAAACGAAATCCATTACTAATGAAACAAAGTAAAATTGCCAAACGATTCCCCCAACCCTCTGATTGAAGAATTTTTGAGAATCCAACATCTTCACATAAATATTTTAAACAATTCGGTGAAAAACGCCAATAATCAAGGGGAGAAGGGTGAAAATAATTAAGAAAACAAGTAGTATGCACAGCGATTCCATCATTTTTCAAAACTCTAAACGATTCTGAAATTGCCTTTTTGGGATTTTCAATATGTTCAAGAACTTGATCACTTATAACATAATCAAAACTATTGTCTTTAAAAGGAAGATTTTGAAAATCGACTTCTGGATAAAGAGTATCAGTAATTTCAGAATTTTTATCATCTATAAGTGGAATAAAATTTTTAAGACCACTTATCCCTAAGATTCTTCCCCGTATTGGTTTACTAATGCATTGTTTAATACTCATATACATATAATATCTAGTTAAATGAATTATCTTCACCACACACTTAACGAGCGTGAACGCAGTTCCTTCTCAGCCAGCTCATTTGCGTGTTTATATCTGGATATGTTTCCTATGTCTATCCACTCTGTTTCAAATGTTTTAGTGTATATCTTCCTTCCTTCATCTAAGATCCGAGGAAAGACATCTATAGCAAAATCATCCCCCAGATGCATATATTCTAAGATCCCCTTTCTAACCATTGCTATCCCCACCCAGAAAGGTATGTTTATTGAGGTCTTTTCCTTGATCGACTGTACCTCAGAACCCTTCAGATTTATCAGTCCCACCGGTAGAGGAAATTGATCTACCAGTGCTAAGGTCGCAACCCCATCCTTCTTTGAGTTATGAAATTCTACAAGTTCTTTCAGGTTTATGTCTGTTAATTCATCTGCATAATGTATGAGAAAATCACCGTCTATGAGATCTCTACAGTTTAATATTTCACCTGCCGTGCCAAGTGGTTTTGAGCTGATAGAAAAGGATATGTCCAAATCTCTGAGTTCGTGTTTGAACATTGATAAATGAGAATCATTAATACAGACAACGATGTCCTCAAAACCCTGTCTGATCAACCGATCCAAGATGTATCTGATACATGGTTTTCCGCCTACGGGAAGCAGAGGCTTAGGTATTAAGCTTGTATAAGGTTGTAGCCTTGTTCCCACTCCGGCAGCTAAGACGAATGCCTTCATGTTTTCATCCTCTCGTTTATGTCTTTGATTGCCTTAAGCATCTCAGGAGTGTAGCCTTGTTCCTCGGAGAACGCTATGAGGTGATCAAGATCCTTGGGAAGGCAAGCTCCTCCAAAGGCCCTTCCATGCATAGAGGCTCCATATTCGCTTATCCGCTGATCCATGCATGAGACCTTTCCGACTACATGGCTATTGACCCCAATAATATCGCAGATCTTGTGGATTTCATTCCAGAAACTTATGTATGATGAAAGGGTGGCGTTGGAAGCTAACTTGATCATCTCACTAGTTGTAGGATCAACCCTAACTATAGGGGCTCTAAGGGGTTTGTACAGCTTCTCAAGAATGTCTCCATGGTTCTTACAACACTCCCCTATAACGACCCTATCAGGGTTGAGAGAGTCCCAAGATGCCATGGCAGCCCTCAAAAACTCAGGATTATGGCTGATATGCCTCCCGTGTTTTTCCGCCAGATTATTTGTAGTTCCGGGTAGAGTGCTGCTCCTAATTACGATCAACCCATCAGATGTGGTTAGTTGGTCGATGGCTTTTTCTACAACGTCTTCTGGGGTACAGATAAAATGAATATCGGCTTGTGAAATAGGCTTCTTGGAAACCTCAAAACCATCATTTTGAAGTTCTAAGATTTTTTCTTTATTGATGTCGTGAAATATGACTCTATGGCCGAATCTGGAGAGAGTTTCACCTGTTGCTCTTCCAACTGTTCCAGCCCCAATTATCTGGATCTTCATCTTCTCTGTACACATCTTTCCTCGATTTTTAGTATATGTTCGTAATCATTGAGAATTCGGCCACGCCCGGTAATGGAGCTATATTTTCTCCAAAGGAAAGAAAGAAGTAATAATATGATAACTGTTTTAGTATCCCTATGTTCTGTTGGATGTTTTTTCTTAGCATAGATGTCGGCTGGTGTTTTTTCCCCTACCACTAATATATGTATGCTCCTAGGGAATTTAATGAATCTTGACTCGTGCTGTGTAATGGACTTTGAATGAATCCTGTGAAGGGTAAGGATTTGATTTAGGTATTCGAATTTAAATCCCACTTTGGCTATTCGAAGCCAGAAATCGTAATCGGATCCGCGATACATACTCTCATCAAAACCATTCACGCACCTCCAGACCTCACGTCGGAAACATGTAGTTGATGCGTGGACCCTGTTCTTCTGGAAGAGAATTTTAAAGTTCATGTAGGGGAATGAGTAGCTGATGTCGTGACGTAAACCAAAACATTTCGCATTGCCGTAGACAACATGGGAGTTGCTGAGACCTTTAATACTTAGTTTTAGTCTGTCCGACATCATGATATCATCGACGTCGTGGTAAGCTATGATTGGGAAATGTGGATTTTCACTGATGGTTCTGTTTCGTGCCGCTCCGACTGTGAGTGGGGCTTTTTCTCGGATATAAGTTATTCGGGAATCTTTTCTGGTATAGTGAGACATTATTTGTTCTGTGTTGTCTGTACTTCCTGGGTCACGAACGATAACCTCCCAATTTTTGTAACTTTGCCGAAGTATGGATTCTAAACATTCTGGTAGGAATCGGCCATAGTTGTAGCATAGGAGTGGGATCAGAATTTTTTGTGGTAAATATATCGCCCTCCCGTGTCAGGATGGAAATATATGATATTTACCTTTAAGGTGATGTTTTTATCGTTCAATTTAAAGGTGCCATCCAGGGGGAGCATTAAAATTGAGGACTGTTAGGTATCTGGCGAATCTGATGTTGTCGGTCCATCTCTCGGCGGCCCTGTGACCCCATTCCACCGCCGTCTTGGATATGGATGTTGCCTTTTGTGTTCCGTAGGTTTCCATCTTCCGGGTGAAGGGATGTTTTAATGCTTCTCTGAGTTTTGTGAG
>JAUWWH010000124.1 GCA_030617005.1 Candidatus Bathyarchaeota archaeon
CTACCACAATTTCATCTTAGAATACTGGCGAAACTGGTATTTCAAGAAAATGAATAAGATCATTTCAGTCACAAAACATAACATAACCGTCACTTCCAAAAAATATGGATTACCTATTGAATTATTCAACATAGTATACAATGGAGCAGATCTAACTGAAATAAAGAGATTCGAACAAACACAAAAGTCCACAGCTGAAGAGAACCATATCATATATTATGGAAGACTGGCTCCACGTAAAGGCGTACAGTTATTACTCTACGCGATGCAAATTCTTTTAAAGACACATCCAAAACTACACCTCTCAATAGTGGGAGATGGCGTATATAGATCAATCTTGAGGAATATTAGCACTGAATTGGGTCTGACAAAAAATGTTACTTTTTACGGTTTCCTAGAACGAAAAAGATTACTAAAAATGATCAATGATTCAACCATAGTAATTATTCCCAGTCTATACGAAGGAGTACCCTTAACCCTTTTTGAATCCGCAGCATTCGGAAAACCAATCATAGCCTCAAGTTTACCAGGAATCTGTGAAGTAATGATCGATCAACATACATGTTTACTGTTTCCTCCAGGAGATGTTAAGCAACTAGCAGACTCGATTACAAAATTACTGTCTGATCCAAGTTTACGCCATGAACTCGGTAAAAACGCAAGAAACCTCATTGAAAAAAAATACACTTGGAATCACGCAGCTGAAAAAACCATCAAAATATACCAAAAAATGCTCTAAAAGTGAATTAGATTGTTGAACCCCAAACTGCTTCCAAACCTCGTAAAGAAGATCGTCACAGCAAATGTTTCACAATTAGGCTTAAGATTACCAACCAGTCCACTCAAAATCACATTAGCCTTGACTTACCGCTGCAATTTTCAATGTAAAATCTGTGGCATCTGGAGGATTTACCAAGAATCTCCTGAAAAAATTGAAAATGAATTAACATTACGAGACTATTGTACACTCTTCTCTTCACTAAACAGTTGGGACCCATTATATCTTGAATTTATTGGGGGGGAACCATTTTTACGCAATGATATCGATAGTATAATAATTGAATCCATAAGAAGAATAAAGATTCTTAATCTATGTACCATAACTACAAATGGCTTCAACCCAAATTTAATCAAAGAAAAAGTCCTAAATATACATGAAAATATTTCATCGAAGATCCACTTAACGATTGGCGTCAGTTTAGATGGAACTCCTGCAGTACACAATTTTTTAAAAGGACAGAAACATGCTTGGGACAATGCATATAAAACATTCACTGCAATATAAGAAATTGCTGATCACACAGAAAACATAACGACTCATCTCTGCTATACGATAAATTCTTACAATGCAGGTAAATTAAGAGAGTTTTATCTCAATCTCAAGAAACACAACAATATCCAATTAAGCAAGATCTCAATAGCACTTGAACACCATACCAGTTATTTCAATAACCCCGGATATTCCCCACTATCTCAGAGAGCGGTAGATCAAGATGTCCATTTCTACAAAAACCAAATCAAACAAGAATCACCAGAACCTAACACTTTTTGAATCGATAGCCTAAGGAAACTTTTCTACATCCACTATGTCTCCGAAATACGCAACTACCTACAGAACAAATCATGTTTCAAATGTTCAGCATCAACACTCTCCACCTTTATAGACCCCTATGGCGACATGTTCCCCTGTTTAATGTGGAATCAAAGAATTGGAAATATTAAACGAGACAGCTTTGATCATCTCTGGCTCTCTACCAAAAATGAAAAGATTAGAGAGAAGATTCGAAATCGCACCCATACTCAATGTTGGACACCGTGTGAAGTTCAACCTTCAATGTTACTCTCGATTCAAAAGTCTCTATCTCTATTCACAGGAACCATTTGAGGCATCACTGAATGAAAACACGATACACCGTAATATTACTCTTCATAATAAGTGTCCTCCTATCCTATACGATCCGAATACAATATATGAATACCGTCTTGGATCTTGATGAAGGGACATATCTAACTTTGGTATGCTCTTCGCGAAGGGGGAAATCCCCTACCAGAATGTCTATGAATCAAAACCCCCATTATTTCACTTATTAAACGCGATCAACTACTTGATTGTAGGAAACAATATTTTACTATCACGCATAATAATCATCACCATAGCAGCATTTACCAGTGTAATACTTTACATTATCACTAAACAAGCATTTGATGATCGAACTGCCATATTAGCAAGTTTATTCTTCACAATTTTTTCCTCATCACCTTGGCTCGGTGGATTTAAAAACCTGACAGAACCTTACGCAGTTCTTTTCGGGTGGATCGCTCTCACTTTCTTCTTTAAAGCTGTGAAGAACGATGAAGAAGTGAAATTGTATATAATTTCAGGTTTTTTCATAGGTTGTTATCTCATGGTTCGCCTAACAGGTCTTCTTTTAATCCTCTATCTCTTTCTATGGCTTATCATCACCACAAAAAATTGGAAAAAAATAAGGACAATGTTCTGGTTACTCATAGGCCTAGCCATTGTTCCCCTCTCTTTTCTTACATTTTTCTTTATCAAGGGTGCACGTCCCGATTTACTGTATTGGATTACTGAACCTGCATCTGGATTCAAGGAATATGTTGTAGTAAATTTACCTGCTAAGGGATCATGGTTTATTAATACATTCACAGCTATGGCCCCTCTTTGGTCTCTCTCAACAATAGGAATAATCTTTAGAAGAGATCACTTCTCAACAATGATTATGGGTTGGGGAAGCTTCTTAGTGGCCTCTTTTTTTCTAAGTTTCCTACCTGCATTTCCCCACTATTACTATGAGATACTGCCCATACTCTGTATACTAGGTTCCTCTGGCTGTTTCCACATCATTTCTTACAGAAAAGATAATCCTTTACACCCATCAAGAAACCGATATCTCAAACCCCTAATACTCACCATAATCCTCATTATTATCTCCACAGTTATATCGATTGATACAAATGTCCAACTCTCGCAAGAATACACTCAACAAAATGATTCTGCTGTAGTCAAGCAGATCTCTGATTATATTAATACTCATTCTCACTTCACCAGAGAAATACTCGTCTTTGAGACTGGATGGCCTAAAATCGGTCCATACATCTATTACACCTCTGGAAAACACCCCCCCATAAAGAACCTTTTCCTCTTCCCTTGGAAGATCTCAGAAGCACAAGTTGCTGAAATAATAAAGACACTTGAAAACGATGAACTTCAATATGTCATATTTATAGGGCCTGAACCGGTTTTTCCTGAAGTGCAAGTAATATGCCAGAAAGTAGATAGTGAATACGAACTAGTTTACAATTTTACAGGAAATTTCAAAGTATATCCACATATACCCAACCAAACAATTTCAATAAAGATCTATGAACACTAACTCCTAAAACAACCAGCTTTCAATATACTATTACTAGAATTCTTGTAAAAATACTATACCCTTGAAGTCAAAGCTGCTAAGAACTCTCAACTATCTACGCTACTTTTTTTTATGATTTTGAATCTGTAAATGATGGAAGAACGGTTACTGATTTGAGAGGTATTATTGTCGATGTAGACGAACAGGATTGAGATTAGGTGGGCATAACTCGAAGAGTGACGTCATAGAAAAAAATACCTTAGAAACTATTGTTCCTAACGATAGAGAAAGAGTATTGATATCCATGCGGTACCTTTTCAAAACTGGTATTTAAAGAACTTCAGAAAATAATCTGATTAAACTGAAGGGTACAACTTACCCAACAGAAATTAGTGCTAATGTATTAAAAAAATGATGAGGGAAATATAACTGGATTCATAGTCTCATAAGAGATAATGCAGAATTAAAGAAAATAGAAGCGAATCTAGGTAAGAGTAGGTTTAGAGAGTTGGCTGATCTATTTCCTATTGCTGCATCATGACACTTTGATTATCAATTTATGATACAAATTTCGTGTCTCCATTTTGAATATTGCTTAAAGTATTGGTAACTCAATCATTCACTTGATCTCTTCTTTAGTGAAAAAAAACAGGAATGATGCGTGAGGATGGAAGCTATAGTATTATGCGGTGGATCAGCAAAGCGGATGAAACCTTACCTCCCCTTCAACAAGATCTTAGCTAAAATCGAGGACGGTGTAAGCCTGATTGAATACCAAATTGACTGGTTGTTAAATGCTGGAATAGGCCGTATCATCCTAGCAATTGATCGGAAGACGTACAGAACCCTCAGACATATAGGATTATGCCTCAAAGATCAAGTCGTCTACTCAATAGAAGAGGAAAAGCTTGGAACCGGCGGAGCCGTGTATAACGCCGTAAACCAGCTGGAGTCCCCAATTTTTTATCTAATGAATGTTGATGACATTCTGCTATCAGAAACCTATACTCCATCAGACCTCTTAGGGATCCTTCGGGAAAATCAGGAAGCTTCGGGAAGCATACTTCTTACTAGAGCTAGATTTCCCTTTGGAA
>JAUWWH010000082.1 GCA_030617005.1 Candidatus Bathyarchaeota archaeon
AGGAAGTTTACTGAGCTTTGAGAAGTAGTGATAAGTGGCTGATGTAATAATGTGTAGGATTAAAATTTAATTCCAAACCCAAAGGATAAAAAAAAAGGGGATTCGTCTTATTTTTCAAAGACTCAATCAGGGAGATTTCCTTGAGTAGAGTTTGTGTTTATTTGCAAGAATGGTATTACTTCCCCACCGAAGAAGTACGGTAATTTACCGTCCCAATTCATTATAGACAAATATTGCAAGTATTCGGGGTTCTTAGCTAATTGTTCTTGTACTAATTGAATCGCTTGTGCATTTGCTTCTGCTTCGATGATGTTTGCTGCGGCTGTAGCTGTTGCTGTGGTTATTGTTGCGTTGGCTTGAGCTTCTGCTTGTATGATTTGTTGTTGAGCTTCAAATCCAATACGTAGTAGATCATTTTGTGCTTTTAGTGCTTCTTGTAAAGAGATAACTTTCGCATTGGTGATATCCAAGAAATCTTGATTAAATCTGTAGTTAGTGATAGATACGTCAATTATGTCTATATCAAAAGGTGCAACTCTTGCTAGCAATATTTCCATAAATCTCGATTTAACAAGCTCACGTTTCTGCAATAGTTCTTCTGCTGTAAAGTCGCTGGTAGTTCCTCTGATACTCTCTTTGATGTTCGGGATAATGATTCTCGTTTCATAGTTCTGTCTCAGGTTAGTGTAAATTTCATCAACAGCGAGTTCGTTCAGCCGATAGTTCACTGCGATGTCGACCCACACTTCTTGAGTGTCTAATGTTCCACAAGATTGATCTAGAACTTCTGCAAGTTGAGTTTGTGTGTTCATTATAACCACAGAATCTCTGAAAGGAACAATCAAATGGATTCCACTATCGAGTATTCCAACAACACTACCCCATTGCATAAGAACTCCCTTACTTCCAGATTGAACTGTCATAAAAGAAGCTTGACCTATCACTACCATAAGGGCTACTATAACAATCAGACTAATTAACAAAATCATTTTTTTAGAAATCATTCCTCTAGGGGTTCCCCGTCTACGTTCAAAGGAATTATTATCTTCAGACATTTTTTTCTTTTCCTCCATTTTTATTTTTTTCTCTCTAACTCAAAAAATCGAGTTTCTACCATTTTCAAGCGTCTTCAGAGAGAGTTACTCTTCTAGTGGTATCCTCAATATAAGTATCTCGTTAATCAATTGTCTAACCTGTGCTAATAATAACTCTTTTTTCATTTATGTGTAATTAACTGAAAAATCAATTTAATAATATAAAAAAAGAAGACTTTAGACATGTTTTTCGTTAAATTTTCACTATATAATCAAAATTTCTCTTAAAAGTCCAAGTGAATGAAATATACCGAAGTTTTTCTGGGTAAACAAACATTTAAATTAATAAGAAATATAAGCGTATTTTAAGACTTAGAAAAGTGTGGCCGCTGTAACGTAGAGGAATGGTAACATTCTGCGGAATCTGGCAGCGTATTGGCCTGACGAAGCGTTCTTTTGACACTTCGGGCTAATGGAGCCAGGAGGTGGGGTTCAAATCCCCACAGCGGCCCTCATATTGTAAAGTCATGTTTACACAAATAATAGGATACCTTCCATATCAGAATGCATTAATATATATTTACAGAGAACTTTTTAAGTTCATAGTTTAGTGTGAATTATAATATAACACTTGGAATAAATTAGAATAAAATGTAGTGTCTTTATTCTGATTTTTTAAAATTTTCTCTTAAATATGCACCCTTATCTGCAGACTCCACAAGTAATGCGTACCTCTTTAAAACCCCTTTATAGCACTTAGGTTGTGGTGGAACCCATTGTTTGAGTTTAGCTTTCAATTCCTGATTAGACAACTTCACATCAATCTTTCTCGATGGTATATCTATATTTATCTCATCTCCCTCCTCTAAAACAGCTATTGGTCCTCCCACCATGGCCTCTGGAGAGACATAACCTATGCAAGGTCCACGAGTAGACCCTGAAAATCGTCCATCTGTAACAAGAGCAACGGATTTACCTAACCCCATACCCATCAAAATGGAGGTTACCATATGCATTTCCCTCATGCCAGGACCGCCCTTAGGTCCTTCATAACGAATGACAATAACGTCCCCGGATATTATTCTTCCATCAATAAGAGACTTAATAGCATCTTCCATACAATTGAAAATCTTTGCAGGACCTTTATGTTTCATCATGGCTGAATCTACAGCAACTTGTTTTACAACGGCCCCTTTTGGAGCGAGATTTCCCTTAAGTACAGCAATACCGCCTTCTCTATGTATGGGGTTAGATAACGGTCTTATGACTTGTTTGTTCATAATCATGCTTTTTTTAGGTTTTCACCTATTGTCATACCAGTAACAGTTAAAGTTTCAAGATTAAGAAGGGGAGAAAGTTCCTTCATTACTCCTGGTATTCCTCCCGCTAAATCGAGGTCTTTCATTGTATATGGACCTGAAGGTTTGATACCTACAATGTGAGGTGTTTCCTTACTTATTTTATCGAATGTTTCGAGGTTCACTTCGATATCCATCTCTCGTGAGATAGCTGGTATGTGAAGTACTGTGTTGAGAGAACCAGCAATCGCAACATCTACTCTTATCGCGTTCATGAATGCTTTATAAGTCATGATATTGGAAGGTTTTATATTATCCTCTAGAAGCTTCATAACCTGGATTCCAGTCTTCTCAGCTAAACTAAGCTTCCCTGGATCTAATGCCATCATGCTAGCGCATCCAGGAAGACTCATGCCCAAAGCTTCAGTTACACAAGCCATGGTATTAGCGGTTCCCATCATCGCGCAAGTGCCTGCTCCGGGACAGGCCACTTTTACGATTTCCTCTAACTCCTGTTCTGTCATATCACCTACTTGAACCGCTCCAACGAATTCTCGCATATCAGTGAGGGTAACTCTTATGTCCTTGTATTTCCCATACATCATCGGTCCTGAAGTTAAGACTATGGAAGGAATGTTTATTCTACTAGCTGCCATAAGATGGGCCGGAACGGTCTTGTCACATCCTGAAATGAGTACCATCGCATCAAATCGGTATGCCTCAACCATAAGTTCCACGGAATCAGCTATTATCTCTCGACTAGGTAGCGGATACTTCATTCCTTCATGGCCTTGACATATACTATCACAAATTGCTATAGTATTAAATTCAAAGGCAGTTCCACCAGCTGATTGTACCCCAATCTTCACAGCTGCAGCAAGGTCCTTTGTATGTATATGCCCAGGGACTAACTCATTCCAAGAGTTAACTACAGCTACAAATGGTTTGGACATCTCTTTTTCTGTCAAACCCAAAGCATAAAAAAGCGATCTATGAGCAGCCATTTCACGACCCTCAATGATTTCACGGCTTCTCAATTTCATTTTTCAATCTTCCAGATAAAGATGAATATTTGTAATCAATATTTGTATATTACCGAAATATTTGTTTTTTTAAGTAAAGATACCAATTCTACACAATAATGGTTAATTCCATACACGTCATAGATATTTCTCTAAACCATGATAACCATGATTCTGCAAAAGAAAGCGATATTCAGTTGGATGAGGTTGGTGTCTTGGCTGTAACCCATCTCTTTTTTTAAAAAAACATGCATTAATATAACAATAAATAAAAATTTAGTTCAATCATATTTCATCGCAGAGTGTTATCTAAGAACGTATCAACAAGAATCTATGCAGTCATAGAGGTAGCCTCCTCTTTTCTATTTTTTAGTTTATTGGTTCTCAATGGAAGAATGAACTACTTAATAAGAAGGAAGAGATGTAGGTGAGAGAGTTTTCAGTTTGATCAATCTTGCGTCTAAATTCAAGTAGAAATTGGGATATTGAATACCAATTTCTCTATTTATATGCCTTATTTGCATTCTCTGCAATTGCTTCCACGATTTGGGGCCAAGTTTCAGGTGGGAGGCTATGTCCCATTCCATCAATAATCAACAATTTTGCACCTAAGATAGCTACTGCAGTATCTTTTCCTCCTTCAACAGGCACAAGAGGATCATCTGAACCATGAATGACGAGAGTAGGAACATTAATTGATGCAAGTTTAGGTTTTCGATTACCGTTTACTCTAATAGCCACGAGCTGACGAGTAAAACCTTGAGGATAAAAACAACGATCATACGAACTTGCTATATCTATGCGCCACTTTTCTTCGTCGAAGGGGAATCCAGATCCGTAAATTATCCGCCTGCGTTTTATCGATTGCTCAATGTATGCTTCGCGTTTAGTTGGCATTTGCATGAGAAGTACTCTCATCGCTTCTGGTGTTGGTGGCGGTAGATCAGGATTACCCGTAGATCCCATGATTGAAGTAAGACTTAAAACACGGGTTGGGTGTCGAAACGCTACTATCTGAGAGATATAGGCTCCCATCGAAGCACCACATATATGAGCTTTTTCAACATTGAGGGCGTCTAAAAGACCAACCGCATCATCAGCCATATCCTCTAACAAATATGGAACCTCAACAGTCCCTCCAGATTGTACCGCATTCATCACCTTCATCACATCTGGTACTCCAGCTTCTTCAAATTTTGTGGATAAACCAACATCACGGTTATCAAATCGTATTACATAAAAACCCTGACTTACAAGCTGTTCGCAGAATTCCTCGTTCCAATCGATCATTTGACCGCCAAGTCCCATAATTAAAAGAATTGGCTTCGACGATGGATCTCCAAACGTATCATATTCAATCTGAATATTATTCGCATTTACTTTAGGCATTTAAATTTCACCACATTTTTGTATTAGCATTTGTATAGCTCTCCACTTCGGAGCTTCCAATAAAAAAGAGGGGGATTCGGTTTTCCTTTCTAGTTTATCTGTTTCTTCTTTCTGTTTTCCTTTTATTGATTTGGTGTAACTCCTAACATGGGCTAATGTCGAAAAACAATAACGAAGGCGTTTCATCACTTCAAAAGAGACAAAGCTATTGAAATATCTTTAGTAATCATTCTTCGTTTACTTTTCTCAATAAAGAAACTAGGACCCGCCTGCAGATAGGAGGGGAACACTCTCTTCCCTCGGAAGAAGTACTCTTGATTTCGGATTTTATAGGTAGATCCTGCAGGAATTACCCTTGGCTCACCACTCCTCTTTGAGATGTAGTTGATAGCTTTTATCGCAACGTCCCCCATGAGCATGAAAACCTTCACATAGGAAAATAAAGCTATTTCCTTCTCCAGTATGTGAGAGCACTCTTTGATAGTGCCCGACTTTATTCCATATCCAATTTTCCCACATTTCACAGCTGTGGTAAAGTATACACCCAAATCTAGTAAATCCTTCATGGATGAAACATCAGCACCAGCATCCTTGAATGCCTGAACTGTAGTCTGCTGAAATAGGGAGTTACCTTTAGCATAATAGTAATCAGAAGAATCCGCCGGGGCAGCCTCTGAAATCATCATGATGGAAACCAGTTCAGGTTTCACGTCCACATCTGGTATGATGTAGCACTCGTGCTTCACATCAATACATGGAA
>JAUWWH010000090.1 GCA_030617005.1 Candidatus Bathyarchaeota archaeon
AGACGATCAAAGAACTACTTGGAGAAAAAAAAGAAAAAATAGAGCCGTCAGGAATTACGATAGCTCAAAAAGATTTGTTTAAACCAGTAAAAAATATTGGAGATGCAGTTATGAGCCTTGGTTCAACACTAATATCGACTAGCTCAACCTTAGAAAATCGAGGAGTTGCCAACAGTGTCTATATGGCATTTAATGGAATGGGAAGAATAGTAAATATGGTAACAATATTAATTGCTGAAACATATGGTAATGCTGCAATTTTTTTAGTAGGAGGTGTATGTGCTTTATGCGCACTTATCCCCATTCTACGGTATAAAATCAAAAAAAGTTTACGTTAACTACTATCATAAACACCAATAAATATGATTATGATAATGGGAATAGTAGTAATAACACGATAATTTCGATAAAAAAAAATAACATATTCGCTTGTATATCTTTAGAAGTGTTAAATCAAGCACATTTCTTCCATTTGACAGAGAGTCAGATGAATTTTTCTCATTTACCAATATGTAATTGATCTAAAAAGATGCTATATCATGTGATTATAAAACTTTGGAGAAGATGAGTTGATTACGAGTGGAGTTATATCTAAATGTTGTAACTGGAAAAAGGGCGACAGTCACTTATTAGTTAAATGTCCTTATAATATGATATAATTAGTGAGTGAAGGGTTATGAGTGTCTTTGTGACAAAGGCAAATGGATCTCGCCAGTTATTTGCTAAAGAAAAAGTTGTGAATACTTGTTTTAGGATGGGTGTTAACAGAAAGATTGCGGAAGAAATCGCAAATAAAATAGAAAAGAGACTTTTCGACGGTATTTCAACAGATAAGATCTTCAACATGATTCTGAGATTATTACGTAAACGTAAACCTTCTATCAGACATCTATTAGATCTTAGAAAAGGTTTGAGCTTAATGAACTCTAAATCAGAATTCGAAAAATTTATCCAAATATTATTGATTGAGAATGGTTATGAAGTCACTCCAAATCGAATCATAAAAGGAAAATGTGTAGAACATGAAGTGGACGCTATAGCTAAAAAAAACGGTATAACATTTTTTGTAGAAGTTAAACACCATACAAAATATCATACTTCCACAGGTTTAGATGAAAGCCGAATCGCTAGAGCTGTTCTAGAGGATGTGACAGAAGGATTCGAATTTAGACGAAATGACTTGAAGATAGATAGAGCTATGATAATCACGAATACGAAGTTTTCGGATCATGCAAGACGCTATGGAGAATGTAGGGATATTCTTCAAATAGGATGGAATTCCCCTCTCGATAGTAGTTTACAGAAGATGATCGAAGAGAAAAAGTTGTTTCCTTTGACCTATCTCAAAGATCTAGGGAATCAAATTAAAAGGAAATTATCAGCTAATGGTATCATACTTATGAAGCAACTTATTGAGGAAGAATCAGAAGAACTTGCAAGAAGGATAGGTGTATCAAATAAGGAGCTTGAGACTCTTATCAATAAAGTTGAGACCTGTTTTTACAATCTTCATCATTCATAAGAAGTAGCTAGAGCACATACTCAAGATAATGAAGAATCTCTGATCATTCAGATGAATTATAGCAAGTCAGATTCTGCTTGGCTTAGAGTCAACCTTGCCTTAATGAGCTTGCGATATAGAGCTTCTATTTTAATTGGGTCCTTTTGAGTGATGGCTTTCAGCAAGTCACCTTCAAGTTCAAACACATCGAGACGCTTATAATAATCTAATGATTCATATAAGTGTGCTAATACGATCTGTCCAGTCAAAATGGGATGATTATTAGTAACATTTGCCACTGAATAGTGTATTCCATGTTCAAGCTCGACTTCAAGTCCTTGCTGAAAATCCTTAATGGATATTTCAAGTTCTCCTATATTCAATTTCGCAAGAATAACAGAGGCTTCTTCTGATAATACTTTATATTTTTTTAATTTTGTCCAATCTCTGATATTTAATTCTCTGCAAACTCTCTTGACTTCTTCGATAGTTACATACTCAGGAAGTTTCATGTCATCCCTCATTTACAATAATGAGTTAAAGTTTCGTTTAAATTTTATTGGCGGTCTTAAGTTTTACATGATATTATCTTAAATGCAAAAGTTGTAAGGAAATATTTCCTTCAGATGTAGTAGAAAAAAGGATATTAGGGATTTGAGAAGATAAAAATGCTTATTTAAACTAAATTCGTAAATAATCGTTTTCGGAGAAATTTAGTTGTATTAATTCAAATCGACTGATGACTTGTTTTTAAGTGACAATTCTTTTTGAGATGTGTATTGTTGCGGTGAGTTGTTATTTTATTGACCATAAATGTTTTAAATATATCACGTTCAATATGTTTAAAAAAACATAACGGAGAAAGCGTTAAGTGAATATTAGCGGTGTCAGGATTTGGGCAATTGCCATAATAATCACTATAATAATTTTAGTGTTTGGAACGACATATTCTTTAGGATTCGGTCCCTTTGCAAATGTTAGAACTAAACTCGTGGTCTCAACGACTACGAGTCTCTACGATACGGGACTTCTTGACATTATTGAAGATTATTTTGAAAGCAATTATCTGATTGACATATATTTCATCTCAGCAGGTACAAATAGTGCAATACAGTATGCTCAGAAGGGAGATGCTGACATGATTCTTGTTCACGCACCATCGAAAGAACAAGCTTTCTTGGAAGATGGTTATGGTGTTTGTAGGAAAATCATTGCTTATAATTTTTTCACAATCATTGGACCAGTGGAGGATCCGATAAAGATTATGGGTTTATCTCCAACTCAGGCTTTGGTTAAAATTGTTGATGCGGGAAGACGGGGTGAAGTCACCTGGGTTTCTAGGGGGGATGATTCAGGGACTCATAGTAAAGAGAAGGAATTATGGGTTGCTTCAGGTTTCGATTGGAATAAATTGAGGTTTGAAGATCAGTGGTTTAGGGAGTCTGGTACAGGTATGGGTAAAACTTTACAGATTGCAAATGAATTCTCTGCTTATACTTTGGCTGACATAGGAACTTACCTTAAATATTTTTCAGATCAGTTGATAAACCTTAATGTCCTCGTTGATTCGAGAAGAGAGCTACTCAATGTTTATAGTGTAATAGCTGTTAATCAGACTTATAATCCTGAGGTGAATTTCGACGCTGCAATAACATTCATAAAGTTTCTCACCTCGGATGTTGGTCAACAGATAATCGATCAATTTGGACAAGAGAAGTATTCTCAGACACTTTTCTATCCTGCGGTACAACTCCTAGATGAGAAGATGGATCAAACTCTTGTAAACTGGATAATTGAATTCGCGTACTTCAATGGTTCAGAGTGTCCCTTGAAATATCAAGATGATCATAAAGAGATGTATAGTTAAAAATAATTGTGATAATACTGTTTATTGGAAGATGTGTTTATGAATGACTATTGAGACAGAGATTTTTGAAATTGTGGTAAGAGCCATAGCAATCTCTGGAGCTGCTACATTTCTTGTAGTTCTCTGGGGAGTGCCAATGGGAATTTTTTTAGGATCTAGAAGATTTCGAGGGAGAACTGTCATCGTAAGTTTCTTCAATGCCATGTTGGGTATTCCAACGGTAGCTCTTGGATTGATCTTATATTTGATGTTTTCAAAGTCTGGACCTCTGGGATTTCTTCATCTTTTATACACACCTCTTGCTATTATTCTTGGACAGGCGATCCTAGTTACACTTATTACAATTAGCCTTGTTACAAGTACTGTTGAGTCAATTGATCCTGAAATAAAGGATTTAGCGAAAACTTTGGGTGCATCTGAGGCTGAAGCAGCCGTGGCTGTATTTAAGGAGTCAATTGGTGGAGTTTTATTAGCAGTAGCAGCTAGTTTCAATCGAGCCATAGCTGAGTTAGGTGTAGCACTCATGCTGGGGGGAAATTTACGAGGATTAACCAGAGTCTTAACAACTTCCATCGCCTTGGAGACGACTAGAGGGGAATTAACACTTGGAATAGTACTGACTCTAACATTGTTGGGAATCGTTTTAACGATTAATTTTTCCATGAATCTCCTTCAAAGGAGAGTGAGGAGTTGGCTGTGGAGATGATTGAGCTTCAATCCATCACAAAGAATTATGATGAAATAGTCGCTTTGGATAACATTGATCTCCATATAGTGAAGGGTGAAGTCTTTTCAGTTATCGGTTCTAATGGTAGTGGTAAGACTACACTTCTCAGAATAATGGCGGGTGTTGAAAATCCGACGAGGGGTATGATGTTTTTTGATGGGAAGAAGATCGATGCAGAAGATTTAGTTGAAGTTAGAAGAAAAGGTACCATGGTCTTTCAGAAGACGAGCCTGTTTAATACAACAGTATATAGGAACATATCTTATGGTCTAAAATTGAGGAAACTTTCACATAGGATAATAGATGAAAGAGTTGAAGAGTCTCTAAACATTGTGAGGTTGGAGGGGTATGAAGGACGATGGGCGAAGAGTTTATCTGGCGGGGAACAACAGAGAGTAGCTCTTGCAAGGGCTTTAGCGTTGAAGACAGAGGTTCTATTTTTAGATGAACCTACTGCAAACCTAGATCCTAAGAACGTCTCGATTGTTGAAGAAGCAATAATGAGGATCAATCGTGAAGGAGAAACAACTATAGTAATCGCTACCCATAACATGTTCCAAGCAGAGTCACTTAGTGAGAGGACAGCGGTACTCATTGGTGGAAAAATACAGCAGATTGGAAGATCAAAAGATATTTTCAAATTGTCATCAATAGCGGATTTTACACGAATTGAAAACATCTTTACAGGTATATCAACAATTCCCAAGGAGGGGACTTCTATTGTAAAACTTGAGAATGGGATGAGTATTGCAACAACTATTAGACAGGAAGGGAATGTTACGCTTTTCATTAGACCTGAAGACATCATTCTATCAAAGGAAAAAATTGTATCGAGTGCGAGAAACGTTTTCAAAGGTCAAATAGTTGGGATCACCGATTTAGGTCATTTAGTGAAACTGAGAGTGGACACAGGCCGAGAATTCATTGTACAGATTACCAAACGATCATTCGATGAAATGAATCTTAACATTGGATTAAAGATTTATCTTACATTTAAGGCAGGATCAGTACATGTAGTTTAATTATAAAATTAGGTTAGTGACGTCATTGAATCAAGAAATCAGAAGAAAACGTTTGAAAAAATTGGAACCTAAGTATAAGTTTTGGCTTGAAACTGAAGATGGGTACGTGTTTGGGCAGGGTTCTTTTAAGTTGTTACTAGGAATTCAAGAAAAAGGGACTTTGACTGCGAGTGCTGAGAGGTTAAATATGTCGTATAGACATGCATGGGGTATCATTAAACAAATTGAGGAGAATTTAGGGCAGGCTA
>JAUWWH010000173.1 GCA_030617005.1 Candidatus Bathyarchaeota archaeon
ATAGAAAATGTTTTTTTCGGTGCATCCTTGGATAATGTCTCTTAGGAGATGTGTTCATTAAATCGTATCTTATTGAAAACTTAAGTTATTAGTAGTGGTCATTCTCAGGATAATTTTGCTAATGCTCCAGGTCGAATTGTAAATTAAAAACTTTCTCTCTAATAGTATCTATCATTAAGTAAACTTCTCGATAATTTAGTATCTTAATCTCTTCTTGTTTGTCTTATTAGAGTAGAATATTTTGTATAATTAACTCAAATATCAATAATTATTGAGGTTTTTTTCATTTTTTTCGTAATGAGGGCTTCTAAGAATGGTTGCCATAATGGTTTGACTTTTATTTGTGTTCAGAGAGTTTCTTTCAAAAGGAAAGGCGCTTTTCTTATCAGTAAATATTATTTAATAGATAATAATATTAGCAACAACAATAACTGAGGAAAAATATTAATGAAATATGAGAAAGTCTTAGTTACCGGTGGTGCGGGGTTCATAGGTTCTCACACCGTGGATACACTTATCGAGAAAAACTATTCGGTATATGTTGTTGATAATTTAGATCAGCAGGTTCATGGTATAGAAAGGAACCTTCCAACTTACTTCAATAAAAAAGCTAATTTTACATTTTGTGATGTATCTAACACAGAAGTACTTAGGGATGTTATCGAAGATGTAGATGCAATAATCCACTTGGCTGCAAGAGTTGGTGTTGCTCAATCGATGTATGATATCAAAAAATATATGGACGCAAATACTGGTGCCACAGCTTCTCTGTTAAATCTATTAGTTAATGAAAAGAATTCTATCAAGAAACTAGTTGTTGCTTCATCAATGAGTATTTATGGTGAGGGAAAATACTATTGTGAAAAATGTGCTGAAGATAGGTATCCTGCGCTTAGAAGCACAGAACGACTGGAGAGAAAGATCTGGGAACATTTATGTCCAGATTGTAATTCACCATTAAAACCGTTACCGACAGATGAGAATAAACCACAAATGCCAAGTTCTATTTACGCGATGAGTAAAAGACATCAAGAGGAAATGTGTCTCTTAATAGGTAAGACTTATGGAATACCAACCGTTGCTCTCCGCTATTTGAATGTATATGGTCCCCGACAATCACTTAGTAATCCTTATACTGGCGTATGTGCTATCTTTGCACAAAGAATCCTAAATCAGAAACCCCCTTTCATGTTTGAAGATGGAAAGCAACTAAGGGATTTCATTCATGTAAGCGATGTGGCTAAGGCAAACGTCCTAGCCCTTGAGAGTAGCTTAGCAAATTATCAATCAATAAATATTGGAACTGGAAGACCCACTTCTATTTTAAAAATTGCTGAGTTGCTTAATGATATGTTTAACTCAAGTTTGGTTCCTTATATCTCTGGGGAATATAGGACTGGTGATGTAAGACATTGCTATGGAGATATTACAAAGGCTCGTAATTTACTTCACTTTGAACCGTCAATGAACCTTGAAAAGGGTATGCCTGATTTAGTTAATTGGAGTAAACTAAATAAAGACCATGCTCAAGACCTTTTCGAAAAAGCGTATAATGAACTTAAATCAAGAGGTCTCACCTGATTAATCAGAACGAATAATGATGTTAATACGTTCCAAATGTTCAAACGAAATTATAATTAACCTATATCTTAAGAATTATACTATATCTTTTTATGATTAATCCCTAAAATCATGTAACTATTTATGGTAATGGGTATGAAAATTACAATCTTAATGCCCGCATTTAACGAAGAACGTCATATTACCCAAGGCATTAAAGGTATTGTAAACTTGGTATCTAACTTAGGTTACGATTATGAAGTAATAATTATTGATGATGGAAGCACTGATAATACAAGAAACGTCGCTGAGAAAGTAGCTAATAACCCCCATATACAAGTAATCGGATATAAACAAAATCGGGGAAAGGGAAACGCCATAATGTACGGGTTGCAACACTCGAAAGGGGATTATGTCATCTTTTGGGATAGTGATTGGGAGATTGAACCCTTAGAATTTGAAGATTATATAATCGCTTTAGAACATGCCGACATTGTTATCGGTTCTAAAAGACATCCTGAATCGTTAGTTGAGACCCCGTTTATACGAAAATTTTTGAGTTATGGTTTCAATCTATTAATCCGTCTAGCCCTTGGAATTAAAATTACGGATACGCAAACAGGCTTTAAAGTTTTCAGAAGAGAGAGATTAGAACAAATTATTAATCTCATGTCTGTGACCCGATACGCTTTTGATGCTGAATTATTAGTTATAGCAGAATTACTAAAGATGAAGATTATTGAGTTACCTGTGGAGATCCATCTAAGCGCGAGGTTGATTGGGACAAATCACATTTTACGTATCTTATTTGATATGGTCGGAATCGCGTATAGATTAAGAATACTTCGATGGTATCAAAAAAATCTTAACAATAAATCAGCTTCTTACAAACCGTTAATACGCGTATAATTCTTTGCATTTTTTAAGTATACAATATCTTTATTCTATACATAATATAAACCAGTAAATGCATCTATCTTTAATAGAGGCTCAACGAATGAACGTTGGTATAGTTTCTACGCATCCATCTTTTAGTGGTGGAGTTTCCAGTTACACTAGAAATTTAATGAATTCTCTTGAAAACGAAGATGTTAATATAATTCTCTACACAAACCATTTTGAAAAAAAAGGATTAGAGACACACATAATCCCATGCTGGGCTGAAGGTATATTTTACCCTTTTCAAATATTTAAAAATCTCCTAAAGAATAAGTTGGATTTAGTTCATATTCAACATGAATTTTTCCTATTTGGCGGTCTCGTATCTGCACTGCTATTTCCCGTTTTACTTATTTTCTGTAAAATGTTGTGGAAACCTACTATTGTCACTCTTCATGGAATAATCCCTTTATCAAAAATAGATCAGAAATTTGTAAAAGAAAACGTTATCTCAGGTCCCCCTCTTCTTTTACGTTTTGGTATAAAGTTACTAACAATGATCATTACTTTTCTTTCAGACGCAATAATTGTACATGAGAATATCTTCGCAAAAATACTTATACAAAATTACCGATCTTCCCCAAGAAAATTATACATTATTCCCCATGGTATAGAGGAGAAAAAAATCAGAATCACGAAAACAGAAGCAAAAGAGAAACTTCATTTATTCGATAAAGTTGTAATATTCTTCTTTGGCTACTTAGCACCATATAAAGGTCTCAAAACATTGGTCGAAGGCTTCGCACTCAAAGCCCCTAAGAATCCGGATTGGATCTTAATTATTGGTGGAGGTGAACACCCTCGATTAAAACGCAATATATCATACAAAAGATATCTAACAAAGCTTAGAAACGAAGCTTCCCACCTAACTTCAAGAATAATTTTTACAGGGTATATCCCAGACGAAAAAATACCTTTATTCTTCTCAGCAGCTGATATCATTGTTTTTCCTTATAACTTTACTATGTCTAGTAGTGGTCCTTTTGCCAAGGCTCTAACGTATGAAAAACCTATCCTAGTATCGAATACTGCCCTTTTTGAAGATATAATTCCATTTAAAGAAGTAATGTTCATTCGAGGTTCTCCATCTAGCTTTGGAGATAAGTTAGAGTTAATTCTTGAAGATACTCTGTTACAAAACAGAATGATTGAGTGGGCGAAAAATGTTGTAATTAAAAACTCATGGAGAGC
>JAUWWH010000197.1 GCA_030617005.1 Candidatus Bathyarchaeota archaeon
GTAAAGGACAGTTACAAGTAGGAGTGGCAAGCGTTAACATTACCCCCCGTTGGGTTTAGAGATTTCAGGTTACAGCTTCGGGTCAAGTCGTGGAATACTAGACGAACTTTATGCAAAAATCTTACTTCTTGAAAATGAAAATGAGACAATTGTCATAATCACTACAGATCTTATAGGTTTCGATTTTGATTACGTTGATCGCATTCGCGAGGGAATAAGAAATGCGATTGGGGTCAGTAAAGATCACATACTCCTCTCAGCTTCGCATACTCATTCTGGACCTGCGACTTATTTTTTGCGAAAATGGGGGGACATAGACGAGGACTATATGAATTGTTTAGAGAAAAAGTTGATTGGTGCAACAGTCTGGGCTTCTCAAGATCTTACTCAAGCTGAGATTGGTTTTGGAAGAGGAAGTGTAGACAACATAAGCAATAATAGAGTAGAGCGATGGAAATATCAGGAGGATAGATCGATTGATCCCGAAGTCGGTGTGATTAAAATTGTTAATGAGAAAGGAATTATGAGAGCAGTTCTCATGAATTTCTCTTGTCACCCAACGAGTTTACATAGTTATGGGAATCTAATATCAGCGGATTATCCAGGGTTTGCTAGGAGGACCATTGAGAAAGTGAAGGGAGAGGTGTGCGTCGCGTTTACTCAAGGAGCCGGAGGCGATATTACACCAGATCCGTTTGATTACTTGTATCATGGGACTCCAGAAAATCTTAAGTTTTTTAAAAGAAATGGGACAATCTTGGGTTGTGAGACCTTAAAGGTTGCTGAAAAGATTGAGACAACATCAGAAGTCGAGTTATGGGTTAAAACCCGAAATGTGCAACTGCCACTTAGCAAGCTTCCTGACAAAGAATTTCTAGAAAAAACGCGACAAGAAGGTATGGATAGCCTAAAACAGGCAGCTTCTTTGAAAAATGAATTTTTACCACCCACATCTGGAAGAGTGGCTATTATGAGAAACTTGCAGCGATATAAGACTGTTAAGAATGCTGAAGCACTGATTGAATGGGCTGAATTGGCCCTTAAAGAAATTGAATCAGGAGAACCTAAAAAATATATTTCTATGGAAATTCAGGCAATAGGAATAAACGATCTAGTACTCGTCTGTATCCCCGCAGAGGTTTTTCATGAGATAGGGTTGACGATTAAAAAAAAGTCCAAATTTCAGTACACGCATATAGTGTCAATTGCCAATGGAATGGTTGGATATATCCCGACAGAAAACGCGTATGAGATAGAGTACCCTTATGAGACGAAGATGCGTCGAGTTTACGGTGTTTACCCATTCTCAACCGATGTGGAGAAAGTGACGATTGAATCAGCGTTACACCTGATAAATTCCACCTAAAGATTCCCATACACCCCGTTTATATGCTACATTTTTTTCAACATATAATGCCACAGTAATAATCATAGATTTGAACCACATACTTTACGTAAAAAAATAGTGATATGTTTGGATACACCCATTAACTTGAGGGTATAGTAGGTTTCAGGTCTTAGGTATGAATGAATAAAAATTGGACTTTATTCATATCTCGAATTTTTCGATGATCTTGGCTTCCTTCTCTCCAGTTATCATTGCAATGACGTGGATATAATTCTCCAAACCTGAGCCTCTAATCCTGTCTCTTAACAGTTGATCAACTTGAAATATTCCCGCGGATTCAGTCATTCGGATACTAATAGTTATCGGTTTCTTAGTTCCCTTTTCGATTTTAACACTCTTAATAGATAGAGCTGATATTGAGTGAATGTCAATTGCCCCTGCCCTGAAAGGAATCCGCGCTCTACCTTGCTCCATATCTAGGGCATCAGCAACTCTGACAACACCCGCTTCTATCGTAAGAGGCTTCCTCGGAGGATCATGAGTAGACAGTGCATGGAGTACCTCTGATGAGATTATGGTTGCATGTTCTTTATCATAAATCGCGTCAAGATAGCTCTCGAGAAATCCCAAAGACAATAAGATGCTATATTCCTCATGTTTTTCTCTTACAACAGCCATTCCAAGATCATGAAATATCGAAGCAAGCACCACGATAATTTCAGCATCCTCATTTGTCATACGATAGTTCTTGATGATGTTCGGTACAATACCTTTCTTAATCAAGATCCGGAGAATCCGCAGAGCTGAGTTGGCAACAATCTTGACATGTATGGGACCATGATCAGTGTAACCCATACGATCGATAGCCATAACATTAGCACACTTCAGATACGTTCGCAACCTGATATCTCCACTCATCATCTTAACTAAGGTCCTAAGTTTCTCATTTTCTCCACATGGTAACTTCAGAAAAGTATTCGACAATAGTCACCATCTCATCTAAATTAAGTAACTGGTAATAGTAAATTCATTGGTGATATTAATTTGTTTCACTATAGGAAACGTCTTAATATGCAGAAGATATATCGTTAAAACTGAATAATTAGCGCATCCTTTGGAAAAAAGGTGTTCTATCAACCTTCAAAGTTACTAACAATTTGTCTCATGTTGGTTAAAAGAAAAAGAAGGGAGATGTACAAACTAAATTTCTTTAAAAGAAGAATACTACGGTTTAGACCATCTCTCGAACAAATTATGACTGATCCCTACAGAGTCTAAAATTTTTCCAATGATGAAGTCGATAAGGTCATCAATCGTCTTTGGTTTATGGTAGAATGCTGGCATTGCAGGTAATATAACAACCCCCTGCATAGCTAATTCTAATTGATTACGAAGATGTATCACATTCAATGGGGTTTCACGTGGTACGAGGATCAGTTTTCTGCTCTCCTTCAACGTTACGTCTGCGGCTCGTAAAATGAGGTTTTCGGAATATCCGTGGGCAATACCTGCTATCGTTTTGGTGCTGCATGGAATTACAATCATCCCATCGACTAGGAAAGAACCACTGGCAAGAGGAGAGAAGAAATCATCTTCAGCGTAAGTGTTGTTTGCCATTTTTTCTAATTCTTCTTTAGTTATTTCCAACTCATGATCAATTAATTTTTCACTTGCACTACTGATAATCAGATGGACTTCAACATTTTTCTCTTGTAATACTTCAAGTAGGCGTTTACTATAGATGACTCCACTTGCACCTGTCACTGCTACAATCAATCGCATTTGTACACATCTCAAATAGTCAATTAGAGATTATACTACTTCACTGAGAAACATAAGTATAAGCGTTTAACTGTTATTTGTAGATTTTGATCTTGTTTAATGTTTTATCTTTATGATGACAATTGGACGAGATCTTCGTAGATGCGTAAGAATTTATCGATATAGGGCATCCATCTTGGGATGATTAAACAAGAA
>JAUWWH010000058.1 GCA_030617005.1 Candidatus Bathyarchaeota archaeon
AAAATATTTAGAAGATTTATGGTTGATTAGATGAATAAGGTGGGGGTTTTTGCTATTTGTTATGGATCAAGGGGAACCGCAATCATTGATGCTTTCTGCCGTAGCGAAAAATATTCTGTTGAATTTTACATTGTTGATAAGAATAGGAATCCATTTAACGTAAAGAAAGCTAAGAAACATTTGGTAATTCCTGATCTTGATGTTAAGAAGATCTCTAAGTTCGCTGATAAATATAAGAATAAAATTGATTTTGGGATAGTAGGTCCTGAGAAACCGATAATTGCGGGTGTCCGGGATATTTTAGAAAAAGAAACAAGCATACCCATGATTTGCCCAACAAGGAAGTATGCTATTGAAGGAAGTAAAATCGTACAACGCCGCTTATTTCAAGAGATTAAAGCGGATGTAAATCCAAGATTCAAGTTATTTGATCGCAACGATTATATGAATTTAACTGATGTTAAGAAAGATCTTTGGAAATGGCTGGATGATCTAAATGATCAAGTTGCCGTTAAACCTGACGGAACAACCGCTGGGAAGGGGGTTGGTATATGGGGAGACCATTTTACGAATCGTCAAGAATTATTTCAGCATTTCTTGTCAAACTATAACCATGGACCAGTAATAGTTGAGGAGAAGATTTTTGGGGAGGAATCAAGTTTTCAAGCCTTCTGTGATGGAAAAAACCTCGTACCTCTGCCTGAAACTAGAGATTATAAAAGAGCTTTCGAGGGGGATCAGGGTCCAAATACTGGTGGAATGGGTTCATATAAGGGGGTATCTGACAGGCTGCCATTTATGACTCAGCAGGATAGAGCTAAAGAGATAGAGATAATGAATAGAGTTTTTAAACGACTTAAAGGAAAAGGCGCTAATCCTGGTCTTCGTGGAGTACCCTTCTATGTTGCGTTTATGCACACAGGTAAGGGATTGAAGATCTTAGAGAATAATAGTAGGCCGGGAGATCCAGAGCTAATGAATATACTTCCCATACTGAAAGATGATTTTGTCGATGTCTGTTTTAAAATAATTGATGGAAATTTAAAAATGGTTAAATTTAAGAAATTGGCCACTGTTGTGACATATAAAGTTCCACCAACATATGGTGGGCGGGTTATAGAGTTCAGAGGTGACAAACAAGTCGATCTAAATGCTGCTTATAAGTTATGCGAAGAGAGCCATGGGAGAATGTGGATCTACCCTGGTGCCATGGAGTTGCGGGATGGAAAGACCTATGGATTAAAATCACGAACAGTTTGTGTTGTAGGAGCAGCTGAGAACATGGAAACTGCAAGGGAAATTTCTCTTGAAGGAATAAAAGCTATTAAAGGTGGATCTCTCTGGTACAGGAAGGATATAGCCTCAAAGGAAAACATACAGAAGAGTATAGATCATATGGGGAAACTGAGGACTGAATAGTCGTGAATCACCAACCTGAGGGTGTAGGTGTATTCATCTCTGATTGCGAGGGCCCCATTTCTAAGAATGATAATGCTTTTGAGTTGACTAAACACTTTATCCCAGATGGGGACCACTTCTTTTCTCTTATAAGTAAATACGATGATGTACTAGCGGAGGTAATTAGGAGACCAAGATATAAGGCTGGATATACTCTAAAGTTAATAACTCCGTTCTTGAAAGCATATGGTGCTACAAATGATGCTATAGAGAGATATTCTGCTGAGAATATTCTCCTTATTCAAGGAGCTAAGAATATGCTCAATTACATAAGAAAACTAATGCCATCCTTCATCATCAGCACTAGTTATAATCAGTACATCGCCTCATTATGCTCCGTCACAGGCTTCCCCAAGGAGAACGTTTACTGCACAATATTAGATCTAGATAAATATACTATTTCTGAGGAAGAAGTTAAACGACTAAAGATTCTCAGAGAAGAGATAACAGCTTACCCGATGATAGAAATACCGGAAGGAGCAAAGTCGCTCAAGGATCTATCGATAAAAGATCAAGAAACGGTCATAAGATTGGATGAAATTTTTTGGGAAGAGATTATGATAATGGCTTCTGGTAGAATACTTAGAGAAGTTAACCCTATTGGCGGAGAAGAGAAGGCGAAAGCAATCAGGAGGATTACAAAAAAGGTAGGTAGTCCCCTAAACAATGTTGTGTACATCGGTGACAGTATCACCGATGTACAAGCTTTCTGTCTAGTAAAAGAGGGAGGAGGATTAACTCTCTCCTTTAATGGTAACAGATACGCCGTCCAGAGCGCAGAGGTTGCTGTTCTCTCGAAAAACGCAGTTGTAACCTCAATTTTAATAGATCTTTTTTTCAGATTTGGGAGGGATCATGTTATGAGACTTGCTGAAGTGTGGTCAATCAATACTTTAGAGAAGTTTTGTGTTGATGAAACTCTGATTAAGAAGATTAGTAAGTTGGTTCCAGATTCTTTCCCTAAAGTTGAGAAGATAACTTCGGAAAATATGGAGAGAATAGTGAAGGAGAGCAGTTTTTTCAGAAAGACAGTTAGAGGTGAAGCGATAGGAAGATTAGGGTAACAATGGTAAATACTGAGGGAATGATACAATGACAACTGAGATTGAGGACACATACGCAGAAGCCTTCGACGGCTTATACATGCGAATAATAGTTACTGCAAAGGACAAAAAAAAGTTGAAGAAAGCCGCCTATAACTCAACGGCTCTACCTTCAATAGTGATCAATAGAACTGAAGGTGGTATCGAGAAGTGGTTAAGTAAAAATGAAACGCCGGATGGACGGATAGGGGCTATCCTACAGTATTGGGGAAGATTAAACGAAAAAGCACTAAGTAAGTCAGTTGATAGGTTGTACAGAGAAGTTTCTTATAGGATACGGCAAGGAATCCTTGTCGTACCAACAACAGCGATCTATAATGCCTGCGATAGTGAAGAGAAGATTGATGCGTTAAATAGAATTGGACATTGTGGGGACGGATATGAATATGAAACAGAACTATATGGACGACAAATCATAAAGATACCGATAATGATGGGAGATTTTATTATAGAGCGTTATTTGGGCTATAAGAAGGGGGTTATGGGGGGAAATGTGTGGTTCATGTGTACAACGGAAGATGTTGCTTTAGAAGTGGGGGATAAAGCAGTAAACGCTATAAAAAATGTTGAAGGCGTCATAACTACTTTTGATATTTGTGCAGCCGGTTCAAAACCAGAAACAAAGTTTCCACATATTGGTCCAACTACGAACCATCCCTACTGTCCAACAATTAAGGATAAGATTTCTGATTCAAAGATACAAGAAGGTGTGAATTCAATCCCGGAGATTGTGATTAATGGAATTTCCCTACAAAGTGTAGAGAAGGCTATGAAAGAAGCTATTCTTAGTGCGAAATATATGAGAGGAGTGGTAAAGATCATAGCGGGAAACTATGATAGGAAACTTGGAAAATATAAGATCTTTCTCAGAGAGTTGTTCCCATGAAAATGGATGTTGTAGGCTTTGGTGCCTTAAATGTTGACAGACTATATAGAGTCAAGAGGATAGTAGGGGCTGGAGAAGAGAGCTTCATAACGCATTATGACGAAACACCTGGTGGCTCAGCGGCGAATACAATAGTAGGATTAGCTAGGTTAGGGATTAAAGTAGGTTATATTGGAAAGGTTGCCAATGACAAAGAGGGAGAGATACAGTTAAAGAGTTTGAGGAAAGAAAAAATTGACATTACTAATTTAATAATCTCGGAAGAGGGAAGAAGTGGTACAGTGATAGGGTTTGTTGATGAAAATGGAGAAAGAGCTCTCTATGTCAATCCCGGTGTTAATGATACCATAAAATTTGAAGAGATCGATAAAGCCTATGTTAGAAACACAGAATTTCTACACTTAACATCCTTTGTAGGAGAAAAACCTTTCAAGGTTCAGAAAAAAATCGTAAAGACCTTATCAGAGGTCAAGTTAAGCTTCGATCCAGGAGAATTATACATGAGAAAAGATTTTACCGCTTTGAAACCAATCATTAAGAAAAGTTATGTATTGTTCCCAAATGAACGCGAGCTAAAAATTCTCACCGGTAAGGACTTTGAAACTGGTTCAAAAATCTTACTCAAGAGTGGTGCCCGATTTGTCGCAGTAAAGTTGGGTAAAAAAGGGTGTTATGTCACTGATGGTAGGGAAAAGTATCTCATTGATGCTTATAATGTTAAGGTAGTGGATACAACAGGCGCTGGTGACGCATATTGTGCAGGCTTCCTCTATGGTCTAGTAACAGGGAAGGATCTATACACCTGTGGAAGGCTCGGTAACTTCATCGCATCACGTAAGATACAGAAAAAAGGCTCCAGAGAAGGGTTACCAACATGCTCAGCTTTAAGAGAAACATAAATTAGAAGAAATCACAAAAAATGTTTCTAATCGCTTTCATATGGAATCGTAAAAATCGATAGCTGCTCCAACGCCTGAATTCGGTTTATTATGATAACCTTCTTTTCTTAAGGTTCGCTCTAATGCTTCTAAAAGTAGTATAACGTTCTTCTCAGTAGAGTTTATTCCCATCAATCCAACTCTCCAAATCTTACCTCTCAAAATTCCAAGACCACCACCAATCTCCATATTAAAACAATCGAGTAACATCCGTCTAACATTGACATCACTTACACCTTTAGGGATCACAACAGTATTTAGACTTGGAAGACGATAGCCCTCTTGAACATGCATTTCTAACCCCATCGCTTCGATGCCTTTAATAAAAGCTTGACTGTTTCTACTATGCCTAGCTAATCGATTTTCAATACCTTCCTCATGAATCATTCTTAAAGTCTCTCTTAAAGCATATGTCATTGAGATCGGTCCTGTATGGTGGTAAACCCTCTCCTCGGACCAATATTTATTAATCAATTGGAGATCCAAATAAAAGCTCTGAATCTTGGTCTTTCTATTCTGAATAGCATTGAGGGCTCTATCGTTTAAGGTAATAGGAGCCAAGCCAGGTGGGCAGTTCAGACATTTCTGCGTTCCACTGTAACAAATATCTATACCCCAAGCATCTATATCTAATTCGCATCCTCCAAGGGAAGTTACTGAATCAACAATTAACAAAGAGTCATAACTTTTAGCTAGGTTTGACAATTCTTTTATTGGTTGCTGTATACCTGTAGAGGTTTCTCCATGTACAATAGCAATAGCTTTTGCATTACTCTCTCTCAATGCTTCCTCAACTGATTCTTTAGTGATGATTTTTCCCCATTCCGCCTCTATCCGGATAGGTCTTCCACCTATTCTCAAGACGAGTTCATTCATTCGTTCTCCAAAGAAACCGTTAACACAAACAATCACTTCATCTCCCATCTCTACAACATTACAGAGAGCAGCTTCCATTCCAGCCATACCAGATCCAGGAACTGGAAAAGTGAACTCATTCTTAGTCTTGAAAACATACTTTAAGAGCGCTTTAGTTTCATCCATGACTTTTAAATAAAAGGGGTCCATATACCCCACTAGTGGAGAAGATAATGCTTTCAACACACGTGGATTTACGTTACTAGGGCCTGGTCCTAGTAAAAGTCGTTCGGGTGGATTTAATTCATCAAAATGCATATAGATCATTAAATATAATCAAAAATTATGAATATTAATACTTTTTCATATTCATATCTATCTTTCTTTAAAAGAGCGAACGTTAAGTGAAATTGAATTAGCTATTTTTTATAAAAAACTTTGATCTACTGTATCTTGTAGAATATTAAAAAAAATAGAAAAGAACAAACACTTAATTTTAGGTTTAAGAGAGATCCAAAGCTCTCATAACAGCTTTTACTGGGTCCTCTTCTCCAATTACTTTAATTTGATGCCTATCGTCTAGATACGTTCCAGCAATCCTATCAGCCGTTCCACCACTATCTTGAATAGCACTGATGGGTTTAGTTTTAAGATACGCTACCCTAGATTCGATAGCTGTTCCAACTCCACCCTAATCACAAGAACCGCATCTGCTGAGTAACCCTTGATGAAGACCCGCGCGTAACCCAACCCCGTCGGTATCACAACGTCGCAATATGCATCATAACCCTTTTCATCATGAGGGATTATGCCAATGAACAAACCATCCTGATCCTTAGCGCCCTTACTCGCAACCTCCATGACGCCGCCTAAACCTCAGGTATGAGAACTGCCCCATGAAGCGCTATTACCTTCTCTACTGCATAGGTTGTCTCATAGGCTTGTTTAGTGCAGTGATCTATACTGTATCCAATTACTAAGATTTGTTTGATACTCAATTTTGAATGCTTATAATATCCCGTGCAGACTCTAATAATTATATATTTACATC
>JAUWWH010000072.1 GCA_030617005.1 Candidatus Bathyarchaeota archaeon
CAGACACTGATAAGGACGTAGAATATGCCATAACAATTTGGAACTAAGGGCTTACCAGGTTTATGAAAATCCTTCACTTTTGGAAAAGGCACTAAAATCCTCACTCTTTCTTAAATTAAAAGAAAATACTGTTATCTTCTGCTATATATCTTGTTGTTTAAGAATCTCATAACTTCCAGTTTATATCTATTCAATTTCTTTCAATTTCTATACACTTCCTTTCTAACTCTCATTGCTCCTTCTGGGAACTCTGTGGTTCTTTAATGAGTATGCGTAGACAGAAAAATTTGATATTACCTTCAATTATCTTATTAGTGAAGGTAAAAACTGTGACTATTGTAAAGATTGTTGAGCTGATGGGAAGTTCACCTAATGGTTAAGCGGATGCTATTCAAAATGCCTTAACACAAGCTTAGCAAACTCTTAGAAATATTGCCAGAGTCGAGTTCGTGTACAAGGATACACTGTAAGGTAAAAGATGACATGATTGCGGAATATTATGCTTCAGTTAAACTCACTTTCTCGTAGAAAGATGATGCCGAAAAATAGATGCATTTGCCCCATTAAATATTATCTAGATAACTGCCTTAAAGTTCTACTTATAATAAAAGTTATAACTATTAATATTCTATCCATAAATTTTTACTTAAATCTTCATCTAACCACTTTTCTCTCGTCTCCTATCTCTTCTTTATTGCCTTCACCATCGACGCGCTTATAGTTTAATTGAACTGTTGATTCAAATGGATCTTTTACTCCCCTAGATCCTATAAATACAGATAATCTAATTATTATCAGGTTTAAGTGAAGATACAAGTTAGTTGTGCTGAACATAAATCTGCAAACTTAGAATTGTCGAATGATATCGTCTTTCTCTAAGTACCTATTACAATAGTAACATCTCAACCTTAAGGGTTCCTCATGCTCCACATAGAACATGGAATCCGCTGGTTCAGCACTGTTAGATATACATGTCACGTTAGCACATTTCACGATACCTTTAATAATCTTCGGCAGTCTTGGTTTCTGTTTCTCCACAACAACATAGTTACGTACAATATTTATCGTCGACCTGGGAGCTATCAGGGCAATCTTATCCACTTCCTTAGGATTCAATTCTCGTCCTTCAACTTTAACTATATCCTTTCTCCCTAGACTGTGGCTTGACACGTTCATCACTACGCTTACTATATTATCCTCATGACCCATTATACCCAGAATCTTTAACACTGATAGTGAACCTCCTGCACTGATATGATCAATAACAGTCCCCTCCTTAATCTTTTGTACACGAAGCTCTTTTTCCTCAGCCATCTCATAATCACCTACATTAGCTACTTGGGTTATCCAAGTTTTAACTGTTAAGTAATCCGTTCCCTTAATAAAAAGTCTGCGACATTAAATTGGACACATATTTAAAACATCACCATACCTTTATGTGACAGAGAATAAATGTTGGTTTCAAAGGAAGATTTCGCTAAATACCCCTTCATAATAGAAGCGGTTGACTACGTTAAGAGCTTAGACCTTAAAACGGATGAACTCTCTCAACCAGAATTCTCCGCAGTCGTAACTAGAGCCGAAACTCGAATCGAGGAAGCACTAATCGATGGTATCACTAAATGGGAATCCAGATCAGGATATGAGATAGAAATACTTTCATATCCCGTCGCTGTAATCTTTGTCTCAAATATCGACGATAACTATCTGAAGAGGCGATATGCTCTAGCAGAAGCGAAGAGAGTACAAGCTCTCCTCAAAGAAGACGTTGATGAGAAACTTATCGAAATTGCAATATCTGTCTTCAGATGGAACGTTAAGAGTCTCCCTCTCGAGGTCTATCAACCATTCGATTTTTCCCTCAGCTTCATCGATTATCTAAGAAATGCACCAGGCTTCCACGATTACAGATGGAAACTCGTGAATAAACGTCTTATCAACGGGAACGTCTTTCTTCAAAAGGATGAGTTCTCACGGCTGATTAGTGAGGAGGTTAGAAAGCATATTGAAGAGACTATTAAGACAAGTCCCAAGGTCGAGTTAGACATATTATTGCTCCAGAGAATTGAACGCATAAAACAAAGATTGAATCTTCGAAAGGAACGAATACGGATTAACGAGCAACCTCAGAATATTATCAGTGCTGCATATCCACCATGCATAAAACAAATTTATGACTTCCTCATCTCAGGTCAGCACATCTCTCACGTTGGACGCTTTACATTAACATCTTTTCTATTAAATGTGGGGATGAAAGTTGATAAACTCATAGAACTGTACACTCCCATTTCAGATTTTAATCTGCGATTGACACGGTATCAGGTTGAACATATAGCTGGTGTAAGGGGTTCTGGTACAAAATATACCCCGCCAAGCTGCGAGACTCTAAAGACTCATCATATATGTCCAGGTCCCGATGATCTATGTACAAATATTAAGCATCCCCTCGCATATTACAGAAGGAAGATCAGAATGATTAGAAAGTGAGAATCCAACGGGTAAAAGCGATGAAAAATCCACGAGAATTCATAGTACAGAAGTTCACCGAATATTATAGAGAAAACGCAAATAACATCGCTCTACCCACATCCTATAAAAAGAGGGAGTTCGGCTTCATTCTCTTTGATAAAAGAGTTATGCTACGTCACAAAGCCTTCGTGGAACCTCGATTTTTCAGAGATTTCATTAAATCAATAACACCGTCTGACGTATACCATTCAGCAGCATATTACAAACAACCTAGCAGAAAGATGGGGAAAAAAGGATGGATTGGTACAGACTTGATCTTCGACATAGACTCTGATCATATCCGTACACCCTGCAAGGTGGAGCACAAATATTGGACGTGTGAGGGGTGTGATCAAGCTGGTGTGGGAAAACATCCTCCTGTCTGCTCACAATGTGGGGGTAGTAAATTTAAGATGGTGGCTTGGCTTTGTGAGACCTGTCTGGAAACAGCAAAGTCTGAAGCTCTAAAACTCATTGATTTCCTTGTCAATGACTTCGGCTTTCCTCCTCAGGATATTGAAGTATGTTTTTCAGGACATAGAGGATATCATATCCATATTGAAAGAGAGGAAATCAAGCAGCTTGATCAAGATGCAAGAAAAGAGATTGTAGATTATGTTCTAGGTACTGGACTGAAAGTATCTCTCCATGGATTGATGGAGGTGATTAGAAGAACAGGGAAGAAAGTCATAGGACCGGATTTAAATGATCCAGGTTGGGGTGGGAAGATTGCTAGAGGAGTCTATGATATTCTTGTTACATACAGCCTTCAACAACTCAAAGAGATAAATGGAATTAATAAGAACACGGCTTCATTAATTTATTCACATAGAGACAAGATTCTTAAATCATGGAATAACGGGAACCCTTGGGGTTCAATAAAGGGTATAGGCATAAAGACTTGGGAAAAGCTGGTTGAGACTAGTGTGGATAATCAAGCAGTCAGTATTGACACAGTTGTCACGATTGACATTCATAGACTAATAAGGATGCCGTTGACACTTCACGGAAAAACAGGGCTTAAAGTAATAAGTGTTCCATCTAAATCCTTGGAAAGACTCGATCCTCTCAGAGATGCAATAGCCTTCAGTAAGGGTACCTTAAAGGTTTACGTTTTGGCAGCTCATCGCTTCCGAATAGGAGAGGAGATTTATGGCCCCTATAGAAAGGAGACGGTTAAGCTACCGATGGCTGCGGCGATATACTTATTCTGTAAAAGAGCTGCCCTTTTAACTGATTAAAAGATCATCTTTATACATCTAAGAGACTATGTTTAATATAAGATATTGAACCCATCCTCCTAGTGATAAGACGTATGGACTACACTATGCTTTATGAGGCTTGGAAAAAGGAGAAGGAAGATTCAAAACTTCAGCCTTTAGATAAGCGCTTCTTTGTGGAACTAAGCGTATACATTAAGGACCTAAAGGACGAGATTGAAATGTTGGATGGTAAAACCCTTCTGGCACACCTTGCCCTTGAGAAACAAAAAAACTTGGAGAAGATCGTCACTGATCTGATTCAAACAAGATACAACAAAATCTCAACTGCCCTCTTTAATGATGAACAAGTCCCATCTAACTATTTAACTTCAGAGGAAGATATTTTCTGCACTAGTATTTCATTGACAATGGGTGAAATTAAGAGTATTACACGAAAAATACTCAGGGGTCAAATCCCCTACATTAAAGGATTCAAAAGGACAGAGGGGTCAAAAGTACTAGTAGTTAGGTTCCTAAAGGATATGCCTGCTATAGTAGGTTCGAATATGAAGATATATGGATCTTTTAAGGCTGAAGATGTGGCTTCCCTTCCCACTGAAAACGCAGAGAGTTTGATAAAACGTGGTGTAGCTGTTAAAGTAGAGACTCGATGAGGATACTAACCGTGCTTAGAATTCATTTATTTAGTATGTCAATTGTAAGCTCTACATGAATTTGGTGAAATTTACGCTTCTACATTTGATCATCTATTCCCTCTTTATCAATAAATGCTTATAAGTCACGGTGGAATTTTTTCGTGAAAACACATAAATACAATAGAATTACCTAATATGATTAATTTCGGTGACCACGTTGAAGGTACCTAGACAAATTAGGACATACTGTCCTAGATGTAGGCGACATCAATCTCACGCTGTTTCCCTCTATAAGAAAGGAAGAGACCGTAAGATGGCTGAGGGAAACAGAAGGAGTGTGATAAGGAAGCGGAAAGGTTACGGTGGACAGAGGGATCCAAGACAGAGGAAATTTTCAAAGACATCAAAGAAACAAGTCTTATTATTAAAGTGTAGTGTATGTGGTCATATAGTCCCGAGATTGGGGATAAGACTCAGAAAAATCGAGATAGTAGGATGAAGGTGTAATAAATGTCCAAATGGATGGATCTAATCCCAAAACCGAGAAGTAAATTTCTCCTCGTTAAATGTCATGATTGTGGCAACGAGCAAGTAGTCTTCGGTAACGCATCGACTGTTGTACGATGTAATGTTTGTGATGGAATATTAGCAGAACCAACAGGTGGAAGATCGAAGATTAAAGGAGAAATACTTGATGTGTATACATAGTCTTTAAACTCTAACTAGTAGGTGAATAAGTGTGGATGATGTAGCTCTACCAGAGCCATGGGAATTGGTCGTTGCTACGATAACGCGTATTGTTCCCTACGGGTCCTATGTGACTCTGGATGAGTACAATAATGTTGAGGGTCTTCTACACATCTCTGAACTCTCCACAAGATGGGTAAAGAACATTAAAGACCATGTTAGAGAAGGGCAGAAAACAGTCAAAAAGGTGTTAAGGGTTGATCCCAATAAATTGCACATTGATGTTTCCCTTAGACGGGTTTCCGATATGGAGAGAAAGAAGAAACTTCTCCAATGGAAACAGGAAAATCGTGGTAAAAAACTTTTAGATACAGTCGCTGAATTAATAGGAATTAGTTCAGATGAAGCATATGAGAAGATAGGAATTCCTCTTGAGGATCATTTTGGGAGCATCTACTTGGGAATGGAACAAGCAGTGATAATGGGTGAAGGTGCATTAGTTAAAATCGATGTGCCCAACAAATGGGCAACAGTTTTAACTCAACTAATTAAAAGTAAGATAAGCCTTCCCCAAGTTAAGATAGGTGGCATTCTTGAATTAAAGTCGAATAAACCTGACGGTATCTTTCTGCTTAAGAAAGCTTTCACCAAGGCAAAGAGCTTCAAAAAGCCAAAA
>JAUWWH010000069.1 GCA_030617005.1 Candidatus Bathyarchaeota archaeon
GGCTAACGCAAATCCTAACCCTGTTTTCCCTTCTGGTTTAACCAATAAAATTCTCTTAAAAGGCATTCTCGCCATATCCGGTTATTGCATTCTAGATCGGTGTAAACGTAGCTTTTACATACATGCTGAAGTTATACTTAAAAACTATTACATAATCTCTTCCTAAACAACTCCAGATCATTAGTAAATTAGACGCTTTGAAACGTGATTATTAGAACTTACTGTAGTTTCTGAAATTGTGACTAACATAAATGCATGCACTCTTGATTGTATTCATCTTGAAGGATATTTATTATACCCTCAAAAAGGGGGAAGATTATATAATTTAGTTTACTTTTAGAACCTTCCTGATAATAAACGAAACATCCGCTCTGTTCTGAAGATTGGTTGAAATAACAAAGAAGAATAGTACTCTCTCACTCTTGAGCATAAAATAAAATGATGAACAATATTCGAATGTAATCCCTTTTTAAGGGTTAAATTTTTCAGTGTTCCTTGTGAAAGATTTTTTCTATGTATTCTACGTATTCCTTTGGTGTCATCAATTTTTTTCGCTCTGATTCAAAGTTTTTAGGTTTAATGAGAACAATCCATCCCTTACCATAGGGATCTTGATTGACTAATTCAGGGCTTAAAATTAGCTCGTTATTCCTCTCTACAACTTGGCCTGAGACGGGACAAAAAATTTCGGATACTGCTTTTACTGATTCAGCCGTACCCATGGAATCCCCCTGCTTCACGTTAACACCTTTACTGGGAAAATCTACAAAAACAACTTCATGCAATTTTTTATTGAGCATAATCCGTAATTCCAACCATCACCAGATCATTATCCTCTATTAGAATCCATTCATGTTCTTCAGTATAATACAAATTTTCAGGAATAAAAACGTCATCTATCTCCAATTACATTCCTCATAATATCTATACTAAAATATAATCTTAAGAATTATGTTCAAACAATCTACGAGATCTAATAGAGCTACTCCTCGCACTCTTTAAACTCAAGAAACACGTCCAAACCATTTGGAAGAAGTGGATTTTTTTTTGAATATAATACGAAACATCGTCCTAAACCTCACCCAAGAAGACTATAATTATTACCTCTAAGAGACTATGGACACATATGGATCTTTTTAATGATTAGAAAAGTTCATCATTTGTAAATCCCCTGCGTGCTTGAAGGAACATACTTTTGGATAGTCTGATTCTTAGATGACACTTAGAAAGCAAAGTATCCAGGCATACAGTAAATGTAAGCACCAAAATATCGGCAAAGTTCTGATGACAGCCTATTTCAGATTCAGCAATCACAATTCTAATACTATGATTCCGCCAATATCTCTTATCCAAGTAATGAGCTAGTATTAAATCTCAAATATTTAAAAAAGAGTCATTATTTTGATCTATTCATAGGATTTCTTTTAATTAGAACCAGCTGGATAGCATATACAAATACCCCTCCAATAAAACTCCAAATGCAAAACATATAAACACCTATAACTGATGACACATTCCTATTCAAGAAGGGATTAACCTCTAATGGATAGAATGGTCTAATATCCATGTATATCCGGGAATCTAGAAGTATATGAATGTAGATTCCAGATAAAGCGGCTAGAAATATACTCCTCAATGATGCTTTCTGTTCAATCTTGAAAAAACTTAGTAGTGGAGAAAACTTGATTCTGATTTTTTTCATGATCCAAGTAAGAATGAAGACAACCAGTGTTCCTCCTAGGAACGTGTGGAGGAATTGGTGATGTGTAACGTCCAGATTAAATAAAATTATGAACATCGGTTCAATATCAACTATTACACTAGCTATTATCAATGTAGGAAGATCTACATATCTTAAGATGATGAGCCCCAATAATATTGCGGGACCAAGGTGAAAAGGTGACAAAGGCATAAAACATCAACAATAAAATAAAACAATCATTCACTATTTATATTCAAAGACAGATAATGTCTCAATCTAACCTACATAAAAGGTCCTTTTCGATTTAACTTTGATCTACTACTTACTGGTTCTACCTCTTTCCCATACATCTTTTTATTTCCTCGAAAAACGGTGAACGGTGCATCCTTCTCTACACTCACTTCTAGTGAACTTTCATATTGTCATACTTCGATCCATTCATTTAATGATTGATCCATATAACATCAAAATAATATAGATGGGATTTAGATTTTTCATAAAGTTACTTAAAAAAACTCTTGATTTAGAGTGGAGTATACATTAACCATACCAAAGGAGCTATGTTCATTCTGAGACTTACAAGATATCACTAAAAATGGATAAATTAAATATTCTTTGTATAGTCGTTAGGCTTTAACAACGGATCTTGCTATGAGGCGGGCTACCCTTAAGGGTTCTGGGATGGAACCATGCCATGTGTATTTGTTGATGATTCTCTTTGCCTTTTCAAAATTCATTCCTATGAATCTGATGTAAATTGTGTACCCTGTGTCGAGTTTAATTGGGATTCTCGCCTTATTTTTATGATATATTTCAACTCGTGTCTCCCAGTCCTCAGGAAAGAGTTCTATGAAGTATTTTTCAAGACCTTCTGAAACATCATAAGTCACACAGATGAGGGGTAATGATGCCTCTTCAGCCACCCGATTTAAATCAATAACATTGTACCAGCTTATGACGCATCCATTTAACATCAAGAGGTTTATGTCATCTCTATCAAGCTCATTATACATCATTATTATCTTTTCAGTAGCATCCATTCCTCCCACAGTAACCCTAGCGACGACAAGATCATCAATACCCATATCAGCTTTCATAACTACCCCTGCTAAAATTGACTTTTCACTCACACCCTTAACGAAACTTTCTGCGATTCCCAGGGTTCTAAAACACTTCTCATGAAGAGCCAGATTCAAACTCACCAACTTATTGATAAATTAAAAACCTAAGTTTTTTTCGGAAAAATTTTCACATAATGAATATTTTGGTTGTATTAATAATTCATATTTTGAATATTATCGGGTTGATTACTGTAGAGAGACTTACAGTATACGTTTCTTTAGTCATTATTCTACTTAATCTTCTATCTTTTTTGTTGTCGCAATTTTCAAACATAGAGAATTATTTTTGGGAATGCTGTCTCTGTTGTTGATATTTTCGATATTGATAGTTTTAGAATGTCTAATAATTCTAAATTAATGATAAATGCGCATGTGTGTGCATTATAGTTTAAACCTAAACCATTTCTATTTTGCGGTCTACAAAATATGTAATTTTTTACAGAACCGGTTACAGATATTCGTGAGGGTTTCTCTATAACCGGAAAGCTTTATGTTTCTACCGTAAAAAAATTAATTGGGGAAATCCAAAAAAGATTAACTTCGCTTTTTTCTGGAAATCATATCACGTTATAAAGGAAGAACCTTTTAGTGTTGGTAGTGAAGAGACTCGAGATTTTCCATTCATAATCGAAAAAGCTGAAAAACTATGGAAAGTACAAATCCTTGTAACATCAGTAGGTGGCTAGTAAATTTCTACCTTAAAATGTTCAAGGATTTACATTGTGGGCGACATCTGGTTTGTGGGACAGTCAAGGCGTCCCATACAAATTTGAGTTCAACCATTGTGGTGACGTGAAGTTCCTCTTTGTTGCAACTTTAGGATGCTAAATCAACATAAAAATTATTGATTGGAACTCAATTGTAGGATTGTGAGACATAACCATAGAATGCTTGATAAAGCATAGCGAATTAAAGGGTTAGAGAAAAAAGGTGATGGATTCTATTTCTCGTTATTTTACAGTTCTAACATTTTATCTAAGGCTTTTTTAGCTTTAAGACGTATGTTTGAAGGTACTTTAATTACTTATTTCAAATCTTCTAAGGACCACAGAATCTTTTCCAGAGTTGTTTTTTTCATGTTGGGGCAGATTGCTGATTCCGATGCTGGATAGAACTTTTTTGTTAAATTCTCTTTTCGCAATCTATGAAGGATACCAACTTCAGTACCGACAATTATTTCTCTAGTGTTAGATTCCTTTGCATATCTGATCATTCCACCTGTTGATACCACTTCATCAGCTAAGGCAATAACTGGTGGTGTACATTCAGGGTGAACCATGACCTTTGCTTTTGGATGTAACTTTTTTTGTTTGAGAATGTGTTCCGGTAATATCTTAATATGTGTGGGGCAGAAACCAATCCATGGAATAATCTTCTTTTCCGTTTTTGTGGAGACATAATGAGCCAAATATTGATCTGGAACGAAGATAATCTCAGATTTTTTTATAGACTCTACAACTTTAACAGCGTTGGAAGAAGTACAGCAAATATTGCTTTCCGCCTTGATCTCTGCAGTTGTATTAACATAGCAGACAACTGTTGCTTTTGGATGTTTATTCTTCAAAGTGCGAAGTCGTTCCGCTGAGATCATATTTGCCATAGGGCATCCAGCTGTAATCTCAGGCATCAACACCATTTTGTCTGGGCAAAGTATTGAAGCCGTCTCAGCCATAAATTGTACTCCACAGAAAACAATTATATCTGCATCACTTTTTGCAGCTTTCTGACTCAATCCTAAGGAATCACCAACATAATCCGCAAGATTCTGTACTTCACCTACTTGATAGTTATGTGCTAGAATGATTGCATTATTTCGCTTCTTAAGTCTGTTAATTTGATCTATTAATGAAAAATTTAGACTTTTCTGCAAAATAATCCCCTACCTTTATGTTAAAAACTTGCTATACTCGTCTTATATAAATCAACTTTTTTTTTCGATAATCGTTTAAAGAAACCACTTCATCTTTATCTGAAAACAATGTGAAGTTAGGTGCAGTTTTATCTATATCACTCAAGATTACTCATAAAATAAGCCCTGTCAAGATTAAATATAAACTTTTTAACGTTTTAAGGGTCAAAATCATAGAAATTTCATAGAAAGCATTAACAATATTTTAAAGGAGACATGAACCCACCCGCTGTTCTTTGTAGCAAAGAAATCATTGATTTACATATCTTAATCTGCACATTAGTCCCTGAAATGAATCCGATAATGTCATCGTTTTAGAAAGAATCTTCTTGAATATACTTTTCTTGTCATTATCGAATAGGAATATTTTAATGAACGGTTCATTAAAAGCCTATACTCCAACGATTTTTCTATTCATAAAAATTGAAGTTGCATTACCAGAACGGTTGAATATGGCGTCGTAGTCCTTTGGATTAAGGTAAGGTCTACGGACTTTAGTTTGAGGAAAACCCATTAATAGGGATACCTATTATTAAAAAATTATGAGATCACATATTTTTACTAATAATGAAAGACGTATCTTAGAGGATTACCTTACCAATGTTGATGTAAATAAGGTTGAAGTGTCTAAAATTTTAGATCGTATCCGTAAGCACTCGATTTTATTTGAAGATATTTATCTTTACCTCCAAGTTAGGAAGACAATACCTACCTCTTAAACAAAAAGTAGGTTGAAACGTTCTATCTGGTTACAAAAAGGGGTTACGAGCGATAATTCAAATCTTTCTTAGATTGTGATTACGTTTATTGTGTACGGTTAATCTTTTATAATTCGGTAGGTGGATAAACCCTCTTCGATAAGGACTTCTCTAATAGCTCATCCTAATAACGAACAAAGCCAATTTAAGAGGTGGCAACGAATATACTCATCCTCCTAATATCCCAATCATAAGTGTGCTCAGGGCTACCCATAAATGCATGCTTAAAAAGATAGCGATTAATTCTATACCGATAGCTAAAATCTGTGTAATCAATGCTGCTTGTAATGCCACC
>JAUWWH010000193.1 GCA_030617005.1 Candidatus Bathyarchaeota archaeon
CAAAATACAGCTACTACTAAATTCTGCGGGAACTGTGGAACTAGTCTTACGCCAACACCTACCATTGCTTGCTCAAAATGTGGAGCTCAAATGACAAACACAATGAAGTTCTGTGGGAACTGTGGATCACCCTTAAAACCTGCATCATTGAACTGCACCAAATGCGGACAAGCTAATCCCCCGGGTATAAAATTCTGTGGGAATTGTGGAACAAAACTCTCTTAACTTTCTCTAACTACAGCAGATACCCCTATCTTCCATTAGGGCTATGTTACTTGGGAGTTATATAGGATAAAATCCTTTAAAAGATTCCACACTCTCTTAAAACATCGATTAAAACTAGAGTTCTGCAGAAACCCTTCTATTTTAAATATGAATTTTCGAGACATCACAAGTACTAAATATAGTCAAGATTCTTTCTTCGTTCAAACAATTTTGAATTTCATTTTTATCTTTCCAGTAATATTAATTATGGTTAGACATAAACTAAGAACAATGGTACATCAATTTCTCCTCGGAAATACTATCCACTTCTTTTTATATAAGGCAGTAGAAAAATTGGTTAATAAAACATTCTATATTATACGACAATCTCTAATGAGTAACGTCAACTAACAATTAATGTTTAGCTTTCTTGCTAATTGTTTCAAATCTTCTTCGCTCATCCATTCGGTCTTGAGATAGCTACATATTTTTTCATCATTCAATTTCAGTCTCTTTGCTTCAGCAACCGCGTATCGATATGCTTCAATCTCTGTGGGTCGCTCAACATACTTATAATTTCTGTCGAAAAGCTCTTTCCCCTCCATGAGCTGTTTAATATGCGCAAGTTCATGAATCACATCTAAATATATGTCTAATCTATCACCATTTTTTAAGTAACGAGAATTAACTATAAGATGTCCATTAGATCCATTCACCCACATATACCCCCCTATCCAAGTGAACTCAACCTTGAGACTGCGTAATACATCCTCTGTTTTTTCACCAAATATCCTTCTGACGATTTCAACTTTCTCAAAACCCTTAAAAAAATCAGTAAATGAATTTGTGGAACCTGATACTTTCAACATTATTTTTTCGAATGGAAGGATACTAATTAAGTTATAAATTTTGGTGATTAATATTTCACGCCAGTTGATGATTAACAGCTCCTTCGAGTAATCAAAGTAACTGATACCCCGCAGTATATCTTTATCGATTGAGACAAACTCTACAATACTATGCTTATTGTTTAAAATCATAAATATTGTATATAATGAAATTATAATTTGAAAGTTAAATTTAGTTTTTATTTCATCTTCTAAATCAGTTCTACTCTTCTAAAGATTAAATATTTGAGAAGTGATTGACATCTACTACAGGATAGAGTTAATAGATCTATTTTTAAGATTTCATGATATAGAAGATAGAAAATTAAATAATTGAAATTGTAAAGATTACCTTCAAAAAAGATGTGATATATTTGTGAGAAAGCGACATCTAGCCATTCTGCTAAGCATGATAATTATACTCATATTAAGTATCAGCATATCCGTTTTACTAAATAATGGTTCAGATAAACCTACACCTCTTCATTACACTTTTACCATTCTCAATGTATATCCTCATGATTCGAACGCTTTCACACAAGGTTTAGTCTTTGAGAATGGTACTCTTTATGAAAGTACAGGACTCTACAACTACTCAACACTTCGTCAAGTAGAATTAGAAACTGGTAAAGTTTTACGTCTTTTCTCTCTACCAAGTCAGTTCTTCGGTGAGGGCCTTACAATTTTTGATAATCGAATCATCCAATTGACTTGGAAATCGAATCAAGGCTTTATTTATGACAAAGACACCTTTAATTTACTCCAAGAGTTCAATTATCCTACTGAAGGATGGGGGATTACATATAATGGTAACCGATTTATAATGAGTGACGGAACAGCAGTTTTATATTTTCTAGACCCAGAAACCTTCACAATTACTGGACAGGTTGAAGTATATGATACCAGTCCGGTGACTCAGCTTAATGAACTAGAATACATCCATGGAAAAGTATACGCTAATATTTGGAAGGAAGATAGAATTGCAATAATCAATCCTCAGACCGGACAAGTTACAGGATGGATCGACTTAACAGGTCTTATAGACTTGGAAGATTATGATCCAAACAATGTACTTAATGGTATTGCATATGATAAAGAAGAAGACCGCTTATTTGTAACCGGGAAGAGGTGGCCACACCTTTTCGAAATTGACTTAATTCCAACTGAATAATCTTCTACAAAATATTGATTGCGAAGTATGATTTACGTTCTTTAACAAAAGATTAAATAAGACAACCTTGAAAAATCTTTATTTTATAAATGAATAAAGGTGAAATAAACAACATGAATCCGCAGCTAAAAGTGACGATTCTACGTAATGCTAAGATTATCACTTATCCATTTACTAATTACTTTAAAGGGTTTGAAAAAGTTAAAGCCGTTCAACGCCTTTTCGATGAACAGACAGATGAAGTGCTTAAGGGTATTAAAGTCACATTTACGGGTAGAAGGGGGTACATGGGGGTTAGCAGTGAAAATGGAAACATACGCATAAGTGCACACTACTTGAAGAATGGTGCTCGGCGAGATATTTACCTTGATATCATACATGAACTCGTACACGTAAAACAGTTCATGGAGGGGAAAGAGCTTCGAGATCGAAACTTCATGTATGTTGAGCGACCCACAGAGATTGAAGCGTACCGATACGCGGTTACTGAAGCAAGGAATCTCGGAATGGATGATAAGGAGATACTTGAATACCTTAAGACCGAATGGATGAGCGAAGAAAACCTAATGCGCCTTGCTAAACTCGTAAACATCAATGTTGATAAGATCCCTGAAAACATTTAGAGTGATATCTATCTCATTTATAGAATAATGGTCTCTACTTCTCTTCTTTAAGAGAACTGAGATCACCAGATTTATTGTTACATAATAAAAGCTGTGTTTATGCTCTTCTCTCCATCATTAATTGAAACTTCTTTTTAGCTCCATGGATAATATCTTTTCCATGGCTGACTATTATCTTATCGAAGTCTAATTCCCAGAGTCTTTTCAGCTCTCTTTTAGACCTTTCAGGGTTTACAGAATAATGGTCCGGAGGAGGTGACAGATTTCCCTCTTCATCAGCAAACAGGGTATCACCAAGAATTAGAAGGGCCTTATTCTGTAAGTAAAGACAGACATTACCTGCTGTATGTCCAGGAACATGGATGAACTGAATTCCTCCACAGCCTGGTAAAAATTCTCTATCTTTAAGTTTAAGATCAACAGTGAAACCTGTATCCAACGCTATCTTTTCTGCTTCATCAATGTGTGAAGCGATCTTAAAGCCACACTTTTCCTTCAACCTTTTAAGACCACC